>CAJXYJ010000119.1 GCA_913063255.1 uncultured Flavobacteriales bacterium
ATCTGTTTGTCTATACTCGAAATAACACTTACTGCTTTTTTATAATCCTGATTTATCGTAACGTCAGAGGTTGGCGTATATCTTGCAAACTCACAACTTTTTAATAAACTTACAAATACAGTTACCACATCTTCATCTACGCTCTTTTTTGAAAGTAATGTGGCTATTTTTTCTTTTGAAAAGTCAGAAGTCACAATATCTAATTTCGCTTTAAGATAATTATGCAAGGCTCTTTCTAAAGCTTCATAAAAAGCTTCTTGTTTTCCAATATTCTTTTTTGCTTCCGATAAATATTTTTTTGCCAATTTAGTTGCTTTCCGAAGTCGTTTCCCATCTATATCATTCAAATGTTTTTTTCTTCTATTTCCTCCAATTATAAATAAAGGGATTAATAAAAATGGAGCTCCTGTCAACCACCAAAATAAAGTAGATTTAAAAAATGCTGGATGGTTTGTAGGTTTTAAATCGGCTTCTAATTTTATATATTTAAATTGGTCATTAGATTGCACTATTTCCTTGGAAGTATTTGTAATTCCTCCATCAGAGATTGTTTGATTGGGCACCGGTCCATTTTCTACATTTATAATAATCTCATCTGAAGAAATGGTTTTATAAGATTCTGTTTTTAAATCAAAATAAGAAAACGCTATAGGTCTTATAGGGTAAACCCCTTTATATTGCGGAATAACAGTATAAGACTCTCCAACAAAACCATTCATTCCTTTGCTATTCGTTTTTACTTTATTATCTGTAACAGGTTCATAAACCTCCAAGGAACTAGGAAGGTTTAAAGAGGGTAAATCAAATAGTTTTAGATTTCCATTTCCAGTAATTTTTGTTTTTAACTCTAAGGATTCGTTTGCATTTAATGAATTTTTATTGGTAAACACATTGAACTGAAATTCTCCAACTGCGCCAGTAAAATCATCTGGTCTCCCTTGTTCTGGAAGCGGCTTTACAGAAATGGTTCTAGCTCCTGCCGAAATAGTTTTGTTTACACGAGTCATTCTTCGCCTTCCAAAAACATCTCTGGTGTTTCCCTGTACATCAATAGGCACATCAAGGGTTAATGGTTCAATGGTGAGCTTTCCTGTTTTTTGTGGATATAATACTGTTCGTTTTAAAATTACATAACGATAGGGTTTCCCTTGATAAGTCCCTTCGTATATCTGAGATTTTCCTCTGTTTTCAATATTCTGACTCCAAAAATCTGCATACTTTGGAGAGTCTATCTCTCTCCAGCTACTTGTAATACTTACATTATTGGAAACATATAGCTTATAAACAATGGTTATCGCTTCGTTTAAATAAGGTTTCGTATTAGAAATTTCTGCAACTAAGTGTACATTTTCACTTGCAACATAATCGGCATTATTGCCATTCTTAGGTTTAGATACTGCAGCAGTAATTACAACTTTTATTGGAAGTGTTTTATAAATTTCATTTCCTATCTCTATGGTTGCCTGTTTAATGGTAAACTTCCCTTGTGCCTTCGGAGATAAAAAATAGGAATAGGTTTTAGAATAACTTCTCTTACCGTTTATATAAGAATTGCTAATAGATTGGTTAGGACCTCCAACTACCTTAAAACCTTCAAAATTTGGAGGATTGAAGTTATCCCCGTCTTTATTCATTTCAAAATCTACTCGTAATCGTTCGTTAATTCCAAGGGTGCTTTTGCTCACTTTAGCAACAAAGCTTACTTGGGCTTTTGCAAATCCAAAGCTTAACATCAACAATAGTATGTAGATAGATTTTAACTTCATTACCAATCCTTCTCCGTTTTTACTTTTGTGCCTTTTTGTTTTTCAGCATTAATTTTATCTTGAACTTTCTTTTCTTCATTATTCATAGCCTCTAACAAGTTTTTAACTTGTTGCGGAGAAAGCTGACCAGGAACTGGAGGTGGAGGTTGTTTATTTTCCTTTTCATCTTTTGGCTCATCAGGTTTTCCTTTGTCCTCATTATCTTCACCATCTTTTTTATCTTCCTCTTCTTCTCCTTTATCATCTTCTTCTTTTTCGTCTCCATCTTCTCCATCCTTTTTATTATTCTCGTTTTCCTCTTCGTTTTCTTCCTCCTTCTCGTCTTCCTTATCTTCATTTTCATCATCTCCCCCACCGTTTTTCTCTTGATCTTCTAAAAGCTCTTTAGCCAATGCTAAATTGTAACGAGTTTCATCATCTTTTGGATTATTTCGTAAAGCACTTTTATAAGATTCTACCGCTTCTTGGTATTTTTTCTCATTCATATAAGTGTTCCCCAAATTGTGAAACGCTTTATGCTTGTTTGGTTTTGTGTCTGCTACAGCGGTTGCTTGTTTAAAACGATTCATCGCAGTAGCATTCATTTCTTTATTATAATATGCAGTACCCAAATTATATTTTCCGGTATCTTCTTTTGGGTTTAATGAAATAGCTTTTCTATATTCCGCTTCCGCTAAAGGAAAATTATCATTCTTCATTTCAAAGTTAGCTTCACTAAGCAGCTCTTGAGATTTTTTGAGTTGCTGTTGCTTTTCTTTGTCTTCTTGTGCGTTAATTGAATTAAATGTGCTTAGAATAATAACTAACAATAAGAATAAATTATTCCGTAGATTTTCCTTTCTGAAACCTAGAATCTTATTAAAAAACCCAGTGCTTTCTAAAGAATTAAAACTGTATGTTATGTTTTTATTAATCCTCATTAAATAAATTTAATTTTTTAAGCCAGCCCGTTTTTCTTTCTAATAACAATACTTCCAATACTAATAAAAATAATGCAAGCCCTAAAAACCATTGAAAACGATCTTTAAAATCTGTAAACTGTTTGGCTTCAAATTCCTTTTGATTCATACCATTTAAAATTGCAGTAACTTCTTCTACTACTTTTTTGGTATTGCTGCCGTCGATATACTTTCCGTTTGCTTTACTCGATATTTCGATTAAAGTTTCGGTGTTTAATTTTGTAATTACTTGCTCGTTATTATTGTCTCTTTTATAATGTTGTAAAATTCCATTTCGCTTAATGGGTATAGGTCCTCCTTTATCAGTCCCAATTCCTATAGTATAAATACGAATTCCTAGGTTGGCAGCTTCGTTTGCTATAATCGAAATATTCCCTTCATGATCTTCTCCATCCGATAAAATAAACAAGACCTTGTTTACTTGGTCTTCATCATTATAATAGGTTTCAGCCATTTTAATAGCTTCTGTAATTGCAGTTCCTTGCGAAGACACCATATTGGTGTTCATGTTGTTTAAAAATAGCTTTGTTGCAGAAAAATCAGTTGTTATAGGTACTTGCGGAAAAGCACTCCCTGCATAGCCTATAATTCCTACTCGATCCCCTCCTAAACTATTAATAATCTGAGTTACTAATTGTTTAGATTTCTCAATTCGGTTAGGAGCAATATCCTCGGCAAGCATACTTTTTGAAACATCTAATGCAAATACCACATCTACTCCTGCCCTAGATACTGTTTCTATCTTGGTTCCAATTTTAGGGTTTACAAGAGCTAAACATAAACTTGCAATCGCTAAAGTTAAAACCAACACCTTAAGCCAAGACTTAAAAAATGAGCGGTCTGGACTTAATTTTTTAAGTGCTATGCCATTTGAAAAACGCTTTTGTGAATGCCTCTTCCAAATTAATACCATTAGAAAAATTACTATAAGCCCAACAATGGCAAATAGTAAATAAAAAAATATAGGTTTTTCTAATTGATACATAATATGCCCGTGTACACGGGTATCTTTTTAATTATTTATTATCTTGGTTAATCGATACATTCCGATAAAAAATCGGAACACTCAGTAACCTCTTAATTTTTTAAATTCATAAAATTGTCACTTCGGCAAGCTCAGTGCCCAATATTATCTTGGTGATTGAGCTTGTCGAAATCACTTTATCATACAAAACTTCTAAACACTGTATAGCGCAATAACAATTCAAACAACAATAAGCCAAAAGCAATCAACACTAAAGGTCTAAATAGTTCATTATAGCTTTTATACTTTGTTTCTTCTATTTCGGTTTTTTCTAATTTATTAATCTCTTCGTAAATCTGTTCTAATTTTGTGTTGCTCGTTGCTCTAAAATATTTTCCTCCTGTGGTTTCTGCGATTTGCTTTAACAATTCTTCATCTATTTCTACTTGAACATTTCCATATTGAAACCTTCCATTAGGTTTAATACCTATAGGGGATAATGCCATTCCGTTAGATCCCAATCCTATGGTATAAACTTTTATTCCAAATTCAACCGCTAACTCACTTGCAATTTTTGGGTCTATAAAACCAGTATTATTAACCCCATCGGTTAAAAGAATGATTACCTTTCCTTTTGCTCGACTTTCTTTTAATCGATTAACAGAAGTTGCCAATCCCATACCAATGGCTGTACCACCTTCTATTACCGTATTGTACTTTATAGACTTTAAAGAAGACAATACAATGTTTTTATCGCTTGTTAAAGGGGTTTTAGTATAGCTTTCTCCTGCATATTCTACCAATGCCAAACGATCATTAGGCCGCTCCTGTATAAATCTGGATGCCACATTTTTTAACGCCTCTAATCGATTGGGTTTTAAATCTCGAGCTAGCATACTAGCCGAAACATCAATCGCGATAACAATATCTATCCCTTTTGTTGTTTTAATACGGGTCGATTCATCTACGGTTCGAGGACGTGCCATTGCAACAATAATTAATCCCAATATCAATAGTCTAAATACAAACAAAGCTGGACGAATTTTTGCCAACCAATTTTTCGAAGTTTTAAAACCTTCAATATTTGAAATTGTAAGCGTAGCAGTTTGATGATTTCGTTTTAAAAAATACCATATCAATAATGCTGGAAGTAAAAGTAACAACCAGAATAAAATTGGATTTACAAATTCAAAATTACTGCCCATCTTTCTTCTTTTGTTCTGTTACTTCTAACTCTATAGACTTTATAACTCTTTCTTTAATCTTAATAGCATAATCATCTTCTTTTTTATAAATAATAGACACAATCTGTAGACCTTTATTTTGTTTAAAAAGAAGAATCTCATAAGCAATTTTAACATCACTTATTACTCCATTGGGTAATTTCATGTCAAAATCTCCATGAGCTTTTAATCCTTTAATACCTTTTTCTGTTGAAAATTCCTCTTTTTTAACAACTAAATTTATAGCGCCTGAGTTTTCAATTCCTTTCAACCCTCCTTCTAAAGAAATCTCTAAATCTAGATCCTGATCCTCCATGATTTCAGGGTTGAAAACAGATGTATTTACTGTAATATAAAAAGCATCTGAAAAACTTCCATATTCAAAAGACTCAAAAGACATAACAATGTCCTTTTGTTCTTCAGGGATAGGAATATCTTTTCTAACCAATATTTTTGGAGTTTCAATTATAACCGCAGGAATTCCGTATTCGCTTTTATACCACCTACCCTCTACCAAATCCTTCATGTCATTGCCAAAAACACCATCTCTAACTTTATCCCAGCCTTGTAAAGCTATATTAGTAGAAATTGTCACCAGAGCAACTGTAAAAGCAATTGAAATAGTCTTCTTTATTTTTTTACGTTTGTTTAATTTGGCCATTTCTTCAAGATAAGCTTCATTTTTTAACAATTCCTCCTCAGTAGGTTCTGGAATAATTTCTTTGGTTTCGTTTATGATTTCTTCTACTACAGAGCGATCTACTTTTGCTTGCCCTTCTTGCTCTTTCATTTTAGCAAACTTTATTAAGTCGGCTCGTTTAAAAATGCTTTCCAATTTATTAATTGTATCTGCATCAAACTCAAAATTACCAGCATTCCTATGCAAAATAAGACGTTCTATCAGCTCATTACTGGTACTTTCTAGTGCCGAATCATCTACCTCTCGATGTAAATACCTTTTAATTATTTCAGTTAATGCTGAATAGTATTTTTTAGAATTGTCATTTTTTAGAAAATGAGAACTATCTAATTCTTTTAATGCCTCTAATGCTTCTTCATAGGGAGGAAGTATTTGTTCCGCTTCTTTACGTTTCTTTTTTCTTCTAAAATAAAAATAAAGAACGATCCCTAGTAAAACCAATAATCCTAGTAAAGTAAATAACAGATTTTTAAAGTTGAATAATGGATCTGCAATATCAAAAGCTGGTTTGATATGATACATTTTTTGTTGGAGAGTATCTACCACAACATTTGCCACTTCAATTTTTAAGGAATCTGTATTAAACGGATTGTTATTGATTACTATACGTTGTGTTGGTATCGTATAACTGCCAGAATCAAACTGCGTTAATCCGTACTTTTTTATCAATTGAATCTTATCCTGAAGTCTAGTGGTGTCAATTTTATAGGACTCAATCACTTCTAAAGGTGAAAAGGTTTGTCCTTCTGGAAACATGACTAAGTCTGTAGTATCTGCTTCTACTTGAATGGTATAAATAATTTCCTCCCCAATTCTTATTTGAGTAGTATCTATAGTGGAAGAAACTTGTGAAAATGAAGAAGCGCAAATCAAAATTATAATAATTGACAAGAGACTCCTCGTTTTCACTCGGAATGACATAGAACTCTTATTTTGTCTTTTCTCTAACATCTTTTTTTAACTCTCTTTTCTTTATTCTCTTTGCTAACTAGCCTCTTTGCTTAAAATATCCTAATAATTTTTTCACATAACTTTCGTCCACTCTACAGCTTAAAACTCCTGCGCCACTTTTTCTGAAAGACTCTCTAAAATAATCTACTCGCTCTAAATAATGAGCTTTATAATGATTACGAACTCCTTTTGAAGAGGTATTTACTAAAAGGTATTCCCCAGATTCTTGATCTTGCATTTGCACTATACCAAGATTTGGGATTTGTTCTTCGTTTTTATCAAAAACTCTAATCCCAGTAACATCGTGTTTGCCTGAAACAATTTTTAGAGTATCCCGATATCCATCATTTATAAAATCTGAAAGCACAAAAACAATTGCTTTTTTCTTAATGACATTCGAAAAATATTTCAATGCCATAGCAACATCTGTCTTTTTACTTTTAGGCTTATGCTCTAATAATTCCCGAATAATTCGCAATACGTGAGATTTTCCTTTTTTAGGAGGAATAAACAATTCTATTTCATCTGAAAATAAAATGAGCCCGATTTTATCATTATTCTGAAGTGCTGAAAAAGCTAAAGTTGCAGCAATTTCTGTAACGATTTCATTTTTAAATTGACTTTCTGTTCCAAAAAACTCGGAACCAGAAATATCTACAATTAGCATTAAAGTTAACTCTCTTTCTTCTTCAAAAACTTTAATATAGGGTTCGTTATATCTTGCGGTAACATTCCAATCTATAGACCGTACATCATCTCCAAACTGATATTGACGTACTTCGCTAAATGTCATTCCACGACCCTTAAATGTACTGTGGTACTCGCCTCCAAACATGTGATCGCTTAACCGACGTGTTTTGATTTCGATTTTCCGTACTTTTTTAAGAAGTTCTTTAGTATCCAATTGATATTAATTTTGTTGAAATGTTGAATCGTATAATTGTATTCTGTTTAACCAAATAAACAGTTAAACTATTTAACAGCTAAACATTTTAAGGAACCTCTATTTCGTTTACGATCTTGTTAATAATGTCTTCTGAAGTTATATTCTCTGCCTCTGCTTCATAAGTAATACCAATACGATGACGCAGTATATCATGCACCACTGCTCTTACATCTTCAGGAATTACATAGCCTCTTCTTTTAATAAAGGCATAACATTTAGAGGCAATAGCTAGGTTGATACTTCCCCTTGGGGATGCTCCAAAATTAATAAGTGGGCTTAGTTCAGCAAGATTATAATTTTCTGGATTACGAGTTGCAAAAATAATATCTAAGATATATTTCTCAATTTTTTCATCCATATACACTTCACGGGCAGCCGCTTGTGCTCTTTTTATTTGCTCTATGGTAACTACCTGATTAACTTGCTCAAATCCTCCTTTTAAATTCTGACGAACAATCAATTGCTCTTCTGCCATTTGAGGGTATTTTATTACCGTTTTTAACATAAAACGATCCACTTGAGCTTCTGGTAAAGGATAAGTTCCTTCTTGCTCAATTGGGTTTTGAGT
>CAJXYJ010000120.1 GCA_913063255.1 uncultured Flavobacteriales bacterium
TGAGCGTAATTTAGATTGTTTTCAAACATTCAAATTGTTTATTTTAGCTTCAAACAAAAATAGGAATTATAATTTGTATTCATGCTTTAAATGTATTTCCTATTTTTCACCTAAATATTTATCATGGATTTTAAAAAGGCATTTGAAACTAACCGAGAATCCTGGAATAAAAAAGTTGCCAGTCATGCTGCAAGCGAGTTTTACAATTTGCAAGGATTTAAAAATGGAACATCTTCATTAAATAGATATGAACTAGAAGCTTTAGGTGATGTTTCTGGAAAATCTTTATTGCATTTGCAATGTCATTTTGGACAAGATACATTGAGTTGGAGTAGAATGGGGGCGAATTGTACAGGCATCGACCTTTCTGAAGAAGGAATAAAATTAGCAGAGAAGCTTTCTAGTGAACTAAAATTAGAGGCTAAGTTTATTTGTTGTAATGTTTTAGAGGCTTCAAATCACATCTCTGAAAAATTTGATATTATTTTCTCTAGCTATGGCACTATAGGATGGTTGCCCAATCTCGAGCCTTGGGCAAATATGATTTCTGAAAGATTAAAACCCAAGGGAGTGTTTTATATAGTTGAGTTTCATCCCATCGCTTGGATGTTTGATTATACTACTAATCCTCCAAAATTAGAATATGCTTATATGCAAAAAGAAGCTATCTATGAAGAATATGAAGGAACTTATGCAAATTCAAATTCAAAATTGATAAGCAAAGAATATGTTTGGAATCATAGTTTAAGCGAAGTGATAGACTCTTTAATTAAAGCTGGATTAAAAATTGAACTATTTAAAGAACACGATGCTTCACCTTATAATATATTTCCAAAATTAGTTAAGAATATAGAAGGGATGTTTGAAATGACCAATAAATTATACCCATTAATTTTTGAAATAAAAGCGAGCAAGTGTTAATTAATGTTTTGCTTTTAATAACTCAGGGTGTTTTTTTTGAAACCTTTTCAGTCTAGGAATAGAAACATTTTGAATATAAGGATTGTTAGGATGTAGCCTTTCATAGTTTTGATGATATTCTTCTGCTACCCAAAATTTTTGAAACGGCATCACTTCCGCAGCTACCTCTCCATGTTTTAATTGTTTATTTAAATAAATGATTTTATCGATTATTACTTTCTTTTCCTCTTCATTTTGATAAAATATAATGGAACGATATTGAGAACCTATATCATTGCCTTGACCATTCTTTTGAATAATATTTTGAGATGCAAAATAAACATCTACTAATTCTTTAAAACTTATAATCGTTGGGTCATATATAATTTCTACTGCTTCTGCATGACCTGTACGACCCGTATTACTAGTTTCGTAAGTGGGTCTTTTTGTATGTCCGCCACTGTAACCAGAAATTGATTCTTGTACTCCTTTTATACTTTCATAAATAGCTTCCACACACCAAAAGCAACCACTAGCAAAGTATGCTCTTTTTAAACCATCTTGGCTTTCAATCTGGATGGGGGTTATATTATATTGAGAGAGGACTTCTTTTTTTATAGAAGATTGGCATGCTCCAGAAATAACAAACAATGGAGTTAAAATAAAAATGAAGATTAATTTTTTCATAAACGATTGATTTAACAGATGGGTCGTTTATATCAAAAATAACTTTCTTTTAGATATAAAAAAAGCCTTCATTAAAAATGAAGGCTATAGTATTGTATATGTATTAATGGATTACAATTTTTTGAAAAGTTTTTCCATTTTCTCTTCTTCTTCTGTAGCTAATTCTAAATCTACTAAAATTCTTCCACTATGCTCATCAGTAATGATTTTTTTACGACTTGCAATTTCCATTTGAATCTGTGGTGGAATGGTAAAAAATGATCCTCCAGATGCTCCACGGTCGATAGCTACAACAGCTAAACCGTTTTTCGCATTAGTTCTAATTCTCTTATAAGCTTTAACAAGACGTTCTTCGATTTTTTTCTCGAATGAAGTAGATTTTTTTAATAAAGCTTCTTCTTCCTTTTCAGTCTCAGCTAAGATTTCATCAAGTTCACCTTGCTTATGTTTTAAATGATCTTCACGAGTTTTAAGTCTAGATTTAGTTTCCTCAACTACTTCATTCTTTTGCTCTATTTGAGCCCTAAATTCTCTAATATGCTTTTCATCTAATTCAATTTCTAATTCTTGAAACTCAATCTCCTTGCTTAATGAGTTATATTCTCTATTGTTACGAACGTTATCTTGTTGTTTCGTATATTTTTTGATAAGTCCTTTAGATTCTTCAATCTGATTTTTCTTATTGGAAATATCATTTTCAATAACCTCAATTCCGTCTATTAATTTTTCAAGACGTGTATTCATTCCAGCTAATTCATCTTCAAGGTCTTCAACTTCTAAAGGAAGTTCACCGCGAATATCTCTAATTTTGTCAATTCGAGAGTCGATTAGTTGTAAATCAAATAAAGCTCTTAACTTCTCTTCTACAGTTATTTCTGTTTTCTTTGCCATACTTTAATAATAGGTAATTGGATTGGTGTTTATTTGTGATAAAACGACTGCAAAAGTAGTAATTTTTTTGTTAAGGAAAGAAACTAAAAGTTCTTTTGTGAATTGTTCACTTTCATAATGACCAATATCTGCAAGTAGTATACTGTTTTCAGCATTAAAAAAATCATGATATTTAAGGTCTGCTGTTACAAAAGCGTCTGCACCAGCTTGTTTCGCAGCATTTATTGCAAAACTACCACTGCCACCTAAAACAGCAACTTTAGAAATTGTATTTTGATTTAATTTAGAATGTCGCACACATTTAGTTTTCATGGATTCTTTAAGAAACTTTAAAAAATCATTTTCATTTAAAGGAGCGTCCAACTCGCCAATCATTCCCATACCAATTTGTTGGTTGTTGTTCTCTAAAGTAATAATTTCATATGCTACTTCTTCGTAAGGATGGGCGTTGAATAGAGCTTTTAATACCGAAGATTGCACATGTTTTTGATAGGTAATTCCAATTTGTACTTCTTTTTCGAACCTAACCTCTCCTTTACTCCCAATAACCGGATTAGATTCTTCGTTTCCCATATAACTTCCTGTTCCTTCAATGTTAAAACTACAATTGCTGTAATTTCCAATATTCCCAGCTCCAGAGTTAAATAATGCATCCCCAACCTTCTCAACACTTTTAATTGGAACATATGTAGTAAGCTTTTGGATGGTATTATTTTTTGGGATAAGTATTTTTCTTTTTTGAAGTTTTAATTTATCACAAATCATGGCATTAACCCCATTCCATGAATTGTCTAAAGCCGTATGAATTGCAAAAATGGCAATGTTGTTTTTTATAGCTTTAATAACAGTACGTTCTACATAATTTCTTCCTGTTAGCTTTTTTAATCCAGTGAAAACGATTGGGTGAAAACTTAAAATCAGATTGCATTTGTTAGCTATAGCTTCGTCAATAACACTTTCTAATGTATCTAATGTGACTAATATTCCAGAGACGGTATCGTTTTTATTCCCTACTAACAACCCAGTATTGTCAAATTCTTCGGTATAAGAAAGTGGGGCTAATTCTTCTAGCAATGAAATAACATCTTTAATCTTCATACATTCTATTTTAATGTAAAGATAATAGAATATGGTTTAAAAAAATAGGTATGAGAATCTCGTTGTCATTTGAATTTGTATTTTCGCTTTATGAATATTCTTCGGAAAATCCTTTTCCCTTTTTCTTGGTTGTATGGTGGAATAACCGCTTTGCGTAATTTGTTTTACGATAAAGGTTGGTGGGAATCTAAAAACTATACCACTCCAATTATTTGTGTTGGAAACCTATCTACTGGTGGCACAGGAAAATCTCCAATGATTGAATTTTTAATCCAATTTTTAATTAAAGATTATCAAGTTTCAGTTTTAAGTCGGGGTTATAAAAGAAAAACAACTGGTTTTAGGGTAGTGATAAAAAGTAGTACTGCTGAAGACGTAGGGGACGAACCTCTTCAGTTTAAACATAACTTTCCCGAAGTTACAGTTGCGGTTTGTGCAGATAGACAAGAAGGGATTGAGAACCTTAAAGTAAAAGCTGACATAATATTGTTAGATGATGCTTTTCAGCATAGAAAAGTAAAAGCTTCCACTAATGTTTTGTTAACTACATTTAGCGATTTATATATAAATGACCACATATTGCCTACAGGTAATTTGCGAGAATCTAAACGAGGGGCAAAGCGAGCAGATATTATTATAGTTACAAAATGCCCTGAAGGGGTAGCTTATGCTAAATTACAAGAAATTCAATTTAAACTTAATTTAAAACCTTACCAGAAAATATATTTTTCAAAAATTGGATATGATGAGAATATCATTGGAGTTACTGAAACACTTTCATTAAATTACTTAGAAAACAAATCCTTTACTTTAGTTACTGGAATTGCAAATCCGAAACCATTAGTTGATTACTTAAAAAAGAAAGGGTTAAATTTTGAACACTTAAAGTATCCAGATCATCATCATTTTTCAACTTCAGATTTGAAGCAACTCAAAGAGAAAGATATTATTCTTACTACCGAAAAAGATTATATGCGTTTGCAATCTAAATTGGAAAAATTTGCTATTTATTACCTTCCAATAAAAACAATTATATTAAAAAATCAAGAAGAATACTTTAAGGAATACATTATAAATGAGGTAGAAAATTTTAGTAAGGACAATTAATTGATAGCAGATTTACTTGCTTCTAAGGTTCTATAAATTTTTTCAAAGAAGTCTTCTGGTTTAAAGGGTTTTGGGATTATTTCATTAAAACCTGCCTTATAAAACTCATCTAAATTCTCATCTATAGTTACTGCAGTTAATGCGATAATTGGAAGTTGCTTGTTAAATCCTCTTATTCTTTGAGTGGTTTCTATACCACTTATTCCTGGCATATGAATATCCATTAAAATTAATTCAAAGTTATTTTCGTGAACCATTTTTATAGCGTCCAACCCATTATCAGCAACTAAACAAACCATTTTATTTTTTTCAAGAATTTTCTTGGTAATCATTTGGTTTATTTTGTTGTCTTCAACAACGAGTATAGAAACATTTTCTAAAGCAGCATAATCAATTTTATATTTTACATTTTCTGTTCCAAGTTCATTATCAGATTTTTCAGAAATATTAAAATTGATGTCAAACCAAAACTTAGATCCTTTTCCTAATGTGCTTTCCAGATAAATTTTACTGTTCATTAATTCCAGCAAGTTTTTCACAATAGAAAGCCCAAGTCCAGAACCGCCAAATTTTCTATTTATTTGAAGGGATCCTTGATTAAATGTTTCAAAAATACTTTTTTGCTTTTTCTTAGAAATTCCAACACCATCATCTTCAATTTCTATTCGAAGATTAACTTTGTCATCCGTACTTTTAACTGTATTAACTCGAATGGTAACTTTACCATTTTGAGTAAATTTAACGGAGTTTCCAATTAGATTAATAAGTACTTGAGACAATTTCAATGGGTCACCAATTAACTTTTCTGGTATGGAATCATCATATTCAAAGTGTAAACTGTTTTTTCGGTCTTCAGCAGATTTCTTTAAGGCTACTAAAACATCATTGATTCGTTTTTTAAGGCTAAAAGTTGTTTTTTCTATTTCTACTTTATTAGCTTCTAGTTTGTTTAAATCTAAAATATTATTGATAAGAGATAATAAATATTCACCCGAAAATTTTAATGAATTTAAATGTTCTTTTTGGTCAGGTGTTGGATTTTCCTCTAATAATAAATGCGTAAGCCCTGTTACAGCATATAGAGGTGTTCTAAGTTCGTGTGTAATGGTAGATAAGAATTGAGCTTTGGCTAATGAAGCTCTTTCTGCTTTTTCTTTTGCTAATGTTAACTCTACATTTTTATCTTTTAAAAGATCATTAGCTTTTGCTCGTAAATTATTGTTTTTAAATAGGGATAGTGCTAAAAGAGAAAGTATAATTATTAATGCGATACTCAACCCTGTTGTCACTTTACCAAAGTTTATAGACTTTTGTTTTTCATCTAAATCACTTTGTTGCGTTGCAATAATCTCATTTAAATCTCCAACGTTAGATTCTGAGGCAAGACTTTTCGTTATAATATTTATATAAGCAATATGGATGGAATCTTTTTTTATAACATATTGAGAAAAATAATCCTCCGCTTCAATAAAATTATTTTCTCTTATTGCAATTTGAGAAGCAACTTTAAAACTTTCTATTTTTAGTCCGTGGTATGAATTTAAATCAATAATTATAGTTGCTCTTTCTAAAGCTATATTTGCTTGGTTTAAGTTATTTACAGTCTTCTCTAGTTTTAATAATGCATCAGACTCTAATAAATAAGTGCTTGCTAGATGATGTTCAAGTTTGTATGATTTTAATAAAGGTATTGCTGCTTCAAAATAATTAATTGCAATTTGTGGGTTTCCCTTTTCAAGTTCTAAAATACCAAAAGCATAAATTATTTTTGCTAGATTTTTTTCGTCATTTAATTTGGTGTAAATTTTATCTCCTTCTTTCAAATATTCTTCAGCTTCTAAAAAATCATTTATTTTAATAAGTGCAAGAGCTCGAATAGTATTGGCCTTGCCAATTTGAACTTGATTCTCCTTTTTGTTTAGAAATGCATTAGCTTTAATAGTTGCAGAAATAGCAGCATTATAATTGTGTAAACTATATTGTAATTCGGCAAAGCTTAAATGAATTCTTGCCTTTAAAAGATTGCTTTTTGATAAATTCGCTAGACTATGAGCCTTTCTTAGACTATTAATGGCAGTGTCAAAATCTTGTATAAGTATGGCGTTACTTGCCTCAACTTGATAGTTGTTAACGAGTGATAGCGTATCTTGCTTAATCTCTTGTGCATTCAAGTTAATGAATAATAAGAGGCAAGCAAAAACGGGTGTAATTAGCAGGTATTTTTTAAAATTGGTGCGCATTAAATCCTTAAACATTATCGTTAAATATACTTATTTCCTAGATATTTGTAGGATTAAATCGATTATTCTCGATGAATACCCAACTTCATTATCATACCAGCCAATAATTTTCACCATTTTTCCTATAACTGATGTCATTTCAGAATCATAAATACAAGAATGTTTATTTCCTATAATATCTACTGAAACAATAGGGTCTTCGGTATATTGAAGGATTCCTTTTAAACTATTTTCAGATGCTTGTTTAAAGGCATTATTTATCGCTTCAATACTTACTTCCTTTTTTACATTAATAGTAATGTCTGTTAAGGATCCGTTAGGTACTGGAACTCTAATGCCACAACCTCCTATAACCGAATCTAATTCTGGAAATATTTTTGTTAAAGCTTTGGCAGCACCTGTAGTTGTAGGGACTATTGATTGACTTGCAGCTCTGGCTCGTCTTAAGTCTCTATGAGGTTGATCGTGTAAACTTTGATCGGTAGTATACGAATGGACTGTAGTTATAGATGCTTGCTCAATTCCGCAAAAGTCATTAATAACTTTAAGCATTGGCGCTGCATTATTAGTGGTACAAGATGCATTTGAAATTATAGTGTCTTCTGAAGTAACTGAATCTGAATTAACCCCTAAAACCACCATTTTAATAGAATCGTCTAGTGGCGGAACAGATAAAATAACCTTCTTCGCTCCATTAATTATATGGTTTTGTAGAAGTTTTCGAGTTTTAAATTTCCCAGAGCATTCAATAACAATATCAATATTCCCCCATTCTATATCTTCAATATTTTTTTTTGAAGAAAATTGTATAGGATTCCCAGAAAAAATTATTTTGTTTTGGGTATGACTAATTTTTTCGTCCAAAACCCCATGAATACTATCGTATTTTAATAAATGACTCAATGTTTTTGTATCTGAAAGATCATTGATTGCTGCCACTTGAATTGTAGGATGATCGAGAAGTAACCTAAAAAGTGTTCTTCCTATTCTTCCAAATCCGTTGATTCCAATTTTAATAGTCTTGTCCATAGGTATCGACTATTAGGTAAGGTGTTTTTGAGCTTTATAAGAAGACCTTACCAAAGCACCACTTTCTACATGACGGAATCCC
>CAJXYJ010000121.1 GCA_913063255.1 uncultured Flavobacteriales bacterium
GTAAATGCATTTGCAGCATCATCATATTCATTTTCAGTGAAGTAAATTACCTCTCCCGCCGGAATGGGTTCCGTAGCAACAAAAGTAAATCCATCATTTGGTGTGCCACTAGAGATGTGATTCATTCCTACAATCACAACTTTTTGTGCGTAAGTATCAACTGTTAATAGCAGCGTAAATAGTGCAATACATAATAAGGTAATTTTTTTCATAATAAATATTTTAAAATGTTATTATGGGGATATTGTTTTTGTGCTCAGCATAGGGAATGCATCATTTATATAGGGATATTTTCCACAGTAATGGCATGCAATACTGAAGATGAAGAAACGAATGCTATATGGGTTTTGGCCATGACTGTATTTCGAAAATTAGCCGCTGGGAATATTTTTTCTTCATTTTTGATTAGTTAGTTAATCACAATTTAATACAAACTATTCAATTTTTTAAGATAATTAGTTAAACGACAAGTTTTGATGTTAGAAAGATACATAGTTCTAAATAATTAAAAAATAAGTGCTTACACGTATTTAATAGGAAATTTAAATGAAAAACAATTGCAGTAAAACTTACTCTTTTATCAATCGTTTAACTATGGTTCTGTAATCACTGCATATTTTTAACTTATATGCAGCAGTTGTTAATCGAGAAATATCAATGGTTATCTCAGTTCTCATATTTCTAAGGTCGATTGTTTTCTGTTAAAACCGTGGAATGCAATACTCTAAATGTCAAGTAAAATGTTCCGCCTGTAAAGAATGGAATACGGTTGAGGAAAAAGTAATTCAAAAAGCAGAAAAAGTAAATTGGAGTATTACAAATCTAGATTATAATACTCCAAATTTATTTTCATGTTTTAATTTCTTGGTGGAAATAAACCTTCCAATGCTATACAAACATTTATACCCAAATATGGGTTTCTCATATTAAAGGCTTGTCCCCCACCTACGTTGCTCGAAGAAACTCCACCCAAAAATGAATTGGCTGTTGCATCTTCCGAAAATCCGTTTGCAGAACTTGCTATAGTAGATGTTGGAGAAGCTTCATCTCCTGGAGCTGTATTTACAGCAACTTTTACTCCGTGCGCATGTGATGGTATTTGTGCGGCAGTAAGGGTATGGTTTTCAGCACCTCTTTTTTCTCCCCAATTGATACTACTAAGTCCAGGTCCATTACCCATACCTACAATTGAACGACCTCTGAGGTCTGGTAAACCGAAAGTAGTTCGTCCATCTCCTCCAAAAGTTGTTCCTAGAAGTGAAAAGAGCGCTGTGTTTGAATTAATTGATAAAAGTTGACCGTTACATTGTGCCCAACCTCTTGGCGCAAAATTAAATCCGAAAGCTTGAATTTGTCCAATAAATGGTTCCATAATAAATTGTTTTAGTTAGTTAATAATTAATTAAATTGATATAGTTGTTTTTAAAGGTAAACTTTTATTTTAAAAGCAGCTTTTAATAATTGTATATCAGGGAGTTAATATATCAATAAACTTTTTTTTAAAAAATACGTGTTCACACGTAATTATCATGATTTTATTTTTTTTCCCTTCATATTTAAAAAATTAAGTTGTTAATTATTAAAAAAACTAGCTTTTCATTAGCCCTAAAATTTTAATTATTTATTCTATTTTAGCTGAAAACAATCTTCAATGGCTAAAGTAAAAACTACTTTTTTCTGTCAAAACTGCGGCACGCAATTTTCAAAATGGCAAGGACAATGTTCTGCTTGTAAAGAATGGAATACCATCGCTGAAGAAGTAATACAAAAAGCAGAAAAAGTAAGTTGGGATATTGCCGAAAAAACTATCTCACGAGCTTCTAAATCTCAAAAAATATCTGAAATTTCTTCTGTCACTGAAGCAAGACTCAACACCAAAAACAACGAACTTAATCGTGTTCTAGGCGGCGGAATCGTTCCTGGATCCTTAATTTTATTAGGAGGTGAACCCGGAATTGGAAAGAGTACATTAATGCTTCAGATCGCTCTACAATCACCCTATAAAACCTTATATGTTTCAGGAGAAGAAAGTGCACAACAAATTAAAATGCGTGCGGATCGTATTTTTCCAAATTCTGAAAACTGCTTCATTTTAACCGAAACCAAAACACAAAATATTTTTAAGCAAATAGTAGAATTAAACCCAGATATTGTAATTATAGATTCCATACAGACACTTCATACCGATTATATAGAAAGTAGTCCCGGAAGTATTTCACAAATTAGAGAAACCACTACAGAACTCATCAAATTTGCTAAAGAAACCAATACTCCAGTAATTTTAATTGGACATATTACCAAAGATGGAAATATTGCTGGCCCAAAGATTTTAGAACATATGGTAGATACTGTTTTGCAATTTGAAGGAGATCGAAATCATGTGTATCGAATACTACGTGCACAAAAAAACAGGTTTGGTTCTACCAACGAATTGGGAATTTATGAAATGCAGGGCAATGGATTAAAAGAGGTAGAAAATCCTTCCGAAATTCTAATTTCAAAAAATGAAGAAGATCTTAGTGGAACTGCAATTTCTGCTACTTTAGAAGGGATGCGACCATTAATGATAGAAATTCAAGCCTTAGTAAGTACAGCAGTTTATGGAACCCCGCAGCGTTCAGCAACGGGATATAATGCCAAACGACTGAATATGCTTTTGGCAGTTTTAGAAAAAAGAGCTGGATTTAAATTAGGAGCAAAAGATGTATTTTTAAATGTTACTGGTGGAATTACTGTTGACGATCCAGCAATAGATTTGGCAGTAGTTGCCGCAGTGCTTTCTTCCAATATTGACATTGCTATAGATAAGTCCATGTGCTTTGCTGCCGAAATAGGATTGGCAGGAGAAGTTCGTCCAGTTACTAGAGTAGACCAGCGCATTTCGGAAGCTGAAAAATTAGGATTTACTTCGATTGTTATTTCCAAATATTGTAAAATCCCTAAAAAAGAGTACACTATAAAAATCATTAAAGTGGCAAAGGTTCATGATGTGGTTAAGCATCTTTTTGGGTAGAAATTTTCACTCTTCGATACTATTTTTGTTAATACAAAAATCACTCAGAGCTCTTTGTGCATTATTTAAAAAATAAGGGTTTGTTTTTAGAATCTAAGGAGCAGGGTTTGGAATCTGTGCATGTACTTCATTAATTTCTGAAAGTATTTCTTCTGAAAGTGTAATATTTATGCTATTTATATTTTCTGAAAGTTGCTTCATAGTGGTTGCGCCAATAATATTGGATGTTACAAAGGGCTGTTGGTTTACAAAAGCCAATGACATTTGCGTTAAACTAATATTATGTTTTCTTGCAATTTCATTATACTTTTTTGTAGCATATAAAGATTGTTCGCTACTATATCTACTATAACTAGGGAACAGAGTTACTCTCGAATTTTCAGGTTTCTTATCTTCTAAATATTTTCCTGAAAGTACCCCAAATGCCAAAGGGGAATAGGGTAAATAACCTATATTTTCTCGTTGTAATATTTCTGTAATTGCAATTTCATCTCTACGATTTAATAGGTTATATGCGTTTTGAAGAGTAATCATTTTCATTGCCCCTTTTCGATGTTCTTCTAAATATCGCATTAATCCATAAGGGGTTTCATTAGATAGTCCTATGGCTCTAACTTTACCCTCTTTCACAAATTCTTCTAATCTTTCTAATACTTCAGCAAAATTATCCTGCCATTGTTCCGATGAATTGTATGGGTAATCCCTCACTCCAAAAACATTGACATTGCGTTCTGGCCAATGCAACTGATATAAATCTAAATAATCTGTTTGCAACCGTTTTAAGCTTTTATGTAAAGCATCTTCAAGGGAAGCTTTACTATAATCTAACTGTTCTCTTATATGTGTAAAGCCTCGCGAAGGTCCAGAAATTTTTGAAGCTAACACGATTTTATTTCTATTGCCCGTTTTTGTAAGCCAAGTCCCAATAATACGTTCGGTTTCGCCCTGAGTTTCTGCTGAAGCTGGAACCGAATACATCTCTGCAGTATCTACAAAATTTACACCTTGTTCTAATGCATAATCTAATTGCATATGGCCTTCGGTTTCTGTATTTTGTTCTCCAAAGGTCATGGTGCCTAGGCATATTTTACTGACTTTTATATCGGAATTGGGGAGTGTTGTATATTTCATAAAACTACCTGCGAAGGCGGGGATCTTATTAATTTAACTTCTGCTATTTTCTATTGCTTTGTTGCTAATCTAGTACCTTTATACTTCTATTTTATGAGGTTCCCGTTTTCACGGGAATTCAAGTTCTACAACAATAGGACAATGGTCACTATGTTTTGCCTCTGGTAATATAACGGCACGCTTTAAATTTTCTTGTAAAGGCAAAGCAACCATATTATAATCTATTCGCCAACCTTTATTATTTGCTCGAGAATTTGCTCGATAACTCCACCAAGAATAGTGGTGAGGATCTTTATTAAAGAATCGAAATGAATCTATAAACCCGCTATCCATAAAGTTTCCAATCCATTCTCTTTCTACTGGTAAAAATCCTGATGTGTTTTTATTAGACACAGGGTTATGAATATCGATAGCTTTATGACAAATATTATAATCGCCACAAATAATTAGATTTGGAATTTCCTTTTTCAAATCATTTATATATTCTTGAAATTCTGCCATATAGTTGAATTTAAATTCCAATCGGGCACTATTGGTACCGCTAGGAAGATATAAACTCATCACAGAAGCTTCCTCAAAGTCAACCCTTAGGTTTCTGCCTTCAAAATCCATGGTTTCTATTCCAGTTCCATATTCTATATGCTTGGGCTCTTTTTTACAAAAAACAGCAACACCACTATAGCCTTTTTTCTGAGCGCTAAACCAATATTGATATTTATACCCAGCATCTTCAATAGCTTTAATGTCTACCTGTTCTTTTAATGCTTTAATTTCTTGAAGGCAAATTACATCTGGATTTGCTTGTTGAAGCCATTCTACAAACCCTTTTTTCATTGCTGCCCGAATGCCATTTACGTTATAGGATATTATTTTCATAGTATTGCCCGCGAAGGCGGGTATCTTTTTATAAAGTATTAATAAGTCTGTTTCAATTTTTTAATAAAATAATTTCATACAAACACGAAAATAATAACTTTAGTCAAAGTTTCAACTTTAAAAAAAATAAAATTTATCTTAAAATAAATTAACTCTTATTAAAACCATAGGGATATTCATTTCAATATTTTATGATAAGATTCCCGTTTTCACGAGAATGAGATTGTATTTTTACAAAGCACAAAGTAGAAATATATTAAAAATAAATAAACAAAATAAACTGCGATGTGTTTAGTTTTATAATTAAAGAATTCCTGCCTTTATAGGAAACGAATATGAAGTTATACCTACTTTTTTTTATGTTGTTCTTTATTGGCGTAGGATATGCTCAAGATATTCCAACCAATTACCAAACAAAAAAAATAGCTGTTTCCGACACTATTGCTTTTGACAATGTAAGTATTAACCCCTTACGATTTCAAGTTATTGGTAGTAATGGGGTTTTAATAGATTCGTTAGACTATTCAGTGGACTTTAAAAAAAGCAAGATCATTCTTTCCGATAAGATTAAAAATGCCAATGATTCACTAACGTTGAATTATTTAAAATACCCAGAATATCTTACCCGCGATTATTTTGTATTAGACTCCAATATTATTGTGAACAATAGTTCTAATATTAATAAGCTGTATTCGCTAGAAGAAAGCACTAATGAAAATAAATTTAAACCATTTGATGGACTAAATACCTTGGGAAGTATATCAAGAGGTGTTACTGTAGGAAACAATCAGAATGCGGTGGTTAACTCTGAGCTCAATCTGCAAATTACAGGAAAATTGAGCGATAGAGTTTCTATAAGAGCCTCTATACAAGATGCAAATATCCCAACACAAGAAGGGGGCTACTCGCAAAGCCTGGACGAATTTGATGAGATTTTCATTGAACTTTATAGTGACAATTGGAATATTAGAGCTGGGGATATAGATTTGATCAATCAAAAAAGTTACTTTGGAAATTTTATTAAAAAAGTTCAAGGAATCTCTTTAGGGGGGACTGTTCACCACGATAATGGCGGAAAAACAACTGCATTTGCAACTGGAGCAATAGTAAAAGGTGTGTTTTCTAGCAGTAATTTTGTTGGACAGGAAGGCAATCAAGGACCTTACAAATTAGTGGGACCAAATGGAGAGCTATATATTTTAATTGTGTCTGGTAGTGAGCGTGTTTATGTTAATGGACTACTTTTAGAAAGAGGAGTTAATAAGGATTATATGATAGATTATAATGCAGGTGAAATTAAATTTAACCCTACTTATCCTATAACTTCAACGATGCGAATTAAAGTTGAATACCAATTTACAGATCGAAATTATACTCGTTTTTTAGGGTTCGGTGGCGGAAATTACACTAGCGAAAAATTAGATCTTGGTGTTTATGTATATTCTGAAAGTGATGCAAAAAACCAACCTTTGCAGCAAAGTTTAACCGAAGAACAAGTAGATATTTTAGAAGCTGCTGGTGATGATCAAACACAAATGGTCGCTCACTCTGCGGTCCCTGACACTTATTCTGAAAATAAAATCTTATACAAGAAAGAGGTTCTAGAAGGAATTGAGTTTTTCGAATTTTCTAGCAATCCCGAAGACGAATTATATAGTGTTCGTTTCACACTTGTTGGAGAAGGAGTTGGAAGTTATATTTTAAGTGATGCTAATGCTATAAACCGAATATTTGAATATGTCCCTCCAATAAATGGTGTTTTACAAGGGAATTATGCGCCCATCATACAATTATCTGCTCCAGAAAAATTACAGGTTGGGGGTATCAACGGAAGATATCATCCAAGCGAAAAAACAAATGTCTTTTTTGAAATCGCGGGGAGTAAAAACGATCTAAACCTGTTTTCAGATATTGACAATGAGAACAATGATGGTTTTGCTGGTAAGTTGGATGCACGCCAAACCATTTTTAAAACAAATGAAACCAGAAAATTGGATGTATTTGCAACTTTAGATTTTATCAACCAAGATTTTCGAACAATAGAGCGATTGTATTCGGTAGAATATAATCGAGATTGGAATATTGACACTCAAAGCACCGAATTTGGGGATCAACGATATATTACTACAGGATTAGATTTTTCAGATGCAAATATTGGAACTATTCGGTATGAGTTTCAGTCTAGAAATCTTTCAGAAACTGAATTTTCTGAAAAATATGATGGAAATAGACACGTATTAAATTCCATATTACGTTTCGGAAATTTCAAAATCTATACCAATGGTAGTTCTATGCAAAGTGACAGTAAAACCTTAGAGTCTAAATTTTTCAGATTAAATAATGTTGCTACATATTCCTTTAAAAAAGCTTGGATTGGCGGAAAAATTAATATGGAGGACAATCAAGAAAAGACTATTGCTAATGACAGTTTAACTCCCATTAGTCAAAAATTTAATGCCTATGAAGTTTATACTGGAATTGGAGATAGTACAAAAGTGTTTGCCGAGATTGGTTATCGATATCGTGTAAATGATAGTGTTCGTAATTCTATTTTGAAAAAAGTATCCTCTTCCAATGATTATTACCTTAAGTCGAGAATTCTCAATACTTCCAATGCACAACTTTCTGTTTTTGCAAATTACAGAGAGTTAATAGATGAAGAAAATTTACAAGAGGATGAACAATCTCTTAATTCTCGTATTTTATATAATCAATCACTTTTAAAAGGAGGCATTCGATTTAATACTGCTGTAGAGTCTAATAACGGGGTTTTGCCACAACAGGAATTTACCTATGTAAAAGTTGCACCTGGTGAAGGCCTATATACTTGGATAGATTATAATGATAATGG
>CAJXYJ010000122.1 GCA_913063255.1 uncultured Flavobacteriales bacterium
ACCATGGGAAGCATCGATGTAAATATCATGACCAAGGTGGATAAGGATAATTATATAAAAGACGAAAAATTATCTGTGGAATATAATGATGCACATGCAGCACTTCGTGGCTTTGCAAATAGTAATTTAAAATCTTCGGTAGTACTTTCTGCAGGAATGAATCCTCGACTTTATGCTTATATGTCTAATTTCGATGATTTTTATCCAAATGCAAAAGGGGAAATCAACAAGAAGATTATTTTAAAAGTTAGCGATTATAGATCGGCATTGATTCAGGGAAAATTTTTAGCAAAAAAAGGGCTTTGGGTTTCGGAATATAGAATAGAATCTGGATTAAATTGTGGAGGACATGCTTTTGCAACAGATGGTTTTTTATTGGGTCCTGTTTTACAGGAATTCAAAGAAAAACGCGAGGAGCTAAGCGAATCTATTCAAGATTTGTTAAATCAAGTATTAGTAAGTCAAAATAGAACAGTTCCAGAAAATCCATTAACCATGGAAATTACCGCACAAGGTGGAGTAGGAACCGAAGAAGAACACGACTTTTTATTAGATCATTATAAGGTAGACTCTGTGGGTTGGGGATCGCCATTTTTATTAGTTCCGGAAGCTACAACAGTAGATAAAAAGACTCTTAATCAATTAGCGCTTGCAAAAGAAGAAGACCTTTACTTAAGTGATATTTCTCCTTTAGGAGTACCTTTTAACAATCTTCGAGGAAACACAAAAGATTTAGAAAAAGAATCGAAAATAGATCTTGGAAGACCAGGAAGTGTTTGTCCAAAAAGATTTGTGGCGCTTAATAAAGAGTTTAAAGAAAAAGGAATTTGTACTGCATCTAGAGAATACCAACGTAACAAAATAAAGGAAATAAGATCCAAAGGGTTGTCTCCAGATCAATTTCAAAGTCAGGTGAATAAAGTTACTGAAAAAACCTGTACTTGTGTTGGTTTAGGTACTTCTGCTCTTTTGGCTTACGATATAGAAACCAAAGTAGAAGGCGAAGGCGTTTCAGTTTGTCCAGGACCCAATATGGCATATTATTCGAAGGTGATGAGTTTAAAGGAAATTACCAATCACATTTATGGTAGACTTAATGTTATCTCTAGAACCGATCGACCAAATATGTTCATAAAAGAATTGAATATCTATATCGATTTTCTTAAAAACAAGTTGGAAGAATCTAAAGGCACTTTAGATAAAAAACAGGAAAAATATTTTTCCAATTTTTCGGGTAATTTAAATAAAGGTATCGCTTATTACCATGATTTATTTGGCACTATTAAAGATAATTTTAAAGATGCAAAATCTACGATTTTAAATGATTTAGAGCTTAGTAAAAACAAATTACAACTCCTTACTATGGAGATTGAAAATAGCAAGAAAATATAAAAATTTAATATAAGACTATTTAGTCTTTTTTTGTATCTTGCAGCATATTTAAATCACTATTATAATGAGTAATCAAGCACCCTATTACCATCAAGTTGGTAAAGAAGTTGAAGTCTTTGAGCAGTCTTATAAAAATAAAATTCCTTTTTTGTTAAAAGGTCCAACGGGGACTGGAAAATCTAGGTTTATAGAATATATGGCTCACCAATTAGACACTAAACTAATTACGATTGCCTGTCATGAAGAAACCTCATCCACAGATCTAATTGGGAGATATATTATTAAAGGTGCTCAAACCATTTGGTTAGACGGTCCTCTTACCGCTGCTGTTAAAGAAGGAGCAATTATTTATTTAGATGAAATAGCCGAAGCAAGACCCGATGTAATTGTTGCCATACATTCCCTCACCGATCATCGTAGAGAATTATATATAGACAAGTTGGGTGAAAACATAAAAGCTCATAAGAACTTTATGCTAGTCGCCTCTTTTAACCCTGGTTATCAACGTGGGTTTAAGGAATTAAAACCATCCACCCGACAACGATTTGTTGCCATGGCATTTGACTATCCCACTGAAAAGATTGAAATCGATATCTTGGTAAATGAAACGGATATTGATGCTAGTACAGCTAAAAAATTAGTCAATATTGGTGGGAAAATTAGAAATTTAACAGAACTAGGATTAACCGAAACAGTATCTACACGATTATTAGTAGATGCTGCAAAATTGATTCATAGTGGGTTGCCAAAACGACTAGCAGTACACGTAGCAGTAGTAGAACCTTTAACAGATGATCTTGAAGTGACTAGTGCTCTTAAAGATTTGTGTGATTTAATGATATAGTTTATTGTCATTCCGACAGAACGACGCAAAGGAGTGACGAGGAATCTCACCATCAAATGAATGCAGATTCTTCACTACACTTCGACAAGCTCAGTGACCACAATCAGGATTACAAAAACTACCTAATACTATAAAAAATGTTCGAGTTTGAGCCAGATGAATATTTATTTACCAAGTTCGCTTTCTTTTTTAAAAATCGTAAAAAGAAAAGAGAAGCCGAATTAGAACAGGCTGTAAATTTAAATGAAATAAAACCTCGTTTAACCATTTTTGCTCGTGCAATAACTGGAAAAGCTATCGAAGTATATGAAGCGGAACGTGAAGGTGGCTACAGAGATAATAACTTTTTTTTACCTTCTAAATTTTCAGAATTTAAAACCGTAAATGAAAATATCTCTTTCTATTTATTCAGAATATTGTATTTGTCTATTCAAAAGAATTTAGATTATAATTGGGTTGGTATAGAAGAACATGATTTATTAGAATCGCAACAACAATCTAAAAAACATTCAGAAAAAGTATTGGAAGAATTGTTTATTCAATTCCCAATTACCAAAATATATTACCAGAACTTCCTAACCTTTTACACTCAAAAAACCAAAAAAGGAAAAGAGGTGGATACTTCATTTATCTTCGGAAAATGGATGCGTAATAACCCTGAAGAAGAATCGGATAAACAATTAAATAACTTTAGTGATAAGGTTAAAAAAGCTCAAGATGAGCAACCAAAAACTATATTAAAATCTAAAGCAGTAGAAGAAATCATATCTGTACA
Organism: uncultured Flavobacteriales bacterium; assembly: GCA_913063255.1. Taxonomy (GTDB): domain Bacteria; phylum Bacteroidota; class Bacteroidia; order Flavobacteriales; family Flavobacteriaceae; genus Marifrigoribacter. The sequence continues at coordinate 3,012 of CAJXYJ010000122.1, forward strand.
AGTAGATCAAAAACAAGTAGAAGATATGGTTCTACAGCATCAGTTCGAAAAAGTGGAAACCGCCGAAGAGTTTGGGGGAAACTTTAGAGATATGGATGGGGATGACGATTTAGACGATCATGAGAATGCGCTAGAGGATTTAAACATGAAATATACCGTTCGTGTGGATGATACTGCACACTCTGTATATCAAGCAGATTTTGTAGAGAACACAACCGTTGCTGAAAGTGCTGAAAAAAATACTGCCGATTTCTATATTGAATACGATGAATGGGACTTTTCCAAAAGGAAGTACAAAGAAAACTTTTGCAAGGTATATCCAAAATCAATTATAGAAACCAATGTAGATTATTACCAAAAAACACTTCGGGAGAATGCTTCTACCCTAATGGGGCTTCGGAAAATGCTTACTAGTGTTAATAATAAATACCAACAACAACGAAGACAAACCCAAGGGGAAGAATTTGACTTAGATGCCCTAACCAATCTATATATCGATGTACATTCTGGACATACTCCTTCTGAAAATATTTATCTATCCAAACGCAAAAAAGAAAAAGATCTTTCCATTTTAATGTTACTCGATGTTAGCTTATCAAGTGATGGTTATGCTGCCGGTAATAAAGTAATCGATGTGGAAAAACAAGTTTCCATTTTATTTGGAGAGATTTTAAACGAGTTCAATGTGGATTTCTCTATCGATAGCTTTTACTCGAAAACTAGAAACTATAGTACTTACCAAACCATAAAAGGCTTTGATGAGGATTGGAACAAGGCAAAATACAAAATAGGTGCCATTCAGCCAGAAGGATATACTAGAATTGGAGCAGCCTTAAGACATTCCGGAGCTTTATTAGATAGGCGTGATACCAAAAACAAATGGGTAATTCTTATATCTGACGGAAAACCAAACGACTATGATCGCTATGAAGGCAAGCACGGTACAAATGATGTAAAGCAAGCTCTAAGAGAATTAAACGAACGCAATATAAATTCCTACGCTTTGGCTATTGAAGCCCAGGCAAAATATTACTTGCCTCAGATGTTTGGGCAAAATCATTATCAAATTTTAACTACTCCTGTAGAGTTATTAGAGTCTTTGGTAAAATTATACGAAAAAATCAAACATCAATCATGACTCCTCTTCATATTAGTATTCACCTCAATTTATAAAAACTAAGTTTTGGAAATTACAAAAATTGATTATAAAAATGTGTTATATCCGCCAGGAGGAATCCTACTATGGATCATTATTTTTTTAGAATTGATCACCTTTGGTGCAGTGCTAATCGCTATGGTTTTTTCTGGAAATCAAGAGCCTGAAATCTTTCATGAATCTAGGCTACTTTTAAATGTAACCTATGGTACTATCAATACTGTTTTTTTATTGACTAGTGGTTTTTTTATGGCTATAACAGTTCATGAATTAAAATTGAACAATAAGCAAAGAGCCCAAGGATATCTATTATTGACCATGTTTTTTGGAGTACTTTTTTTGGTTTTAAAATCTGTTGAATATTATACCAAATTAAATGCAGGTTTGGATATGGGGTATAATACCTTTTTTACTTTTTATTGGATGCTGACCCTATTCCATGTCATTCATGTAATTGTTGGTTTGGTAATATTAACCTCGGTTTACTTCGGAATTAAAAAAGAGAATCCTACGACCAAAATGGAAGATGTCGAAGCCAGTGCAGCCTTTTGGCATATGTGTGATTTAATCTGGTTGCTCCTCTTTCCAGTAATTTATTTGATATTCTAATTATGAACAAACAAAATGTCATTACCTGGATACTTTTATTACTTTTAACTGTTATTGCTGGACTTGTTTCTAGCGAATATTTAAGCTATGGAATTCCGTTAATTTTAGTGTTGGCAGTCCTAAAATTTATTGGAGTAGCTTTTAATTTTATGGAACTAAAAAAAGCAAATGTATTTTGGAGAATTCTTATAATAGGTTTTTTGGTTGTTTTTTGTGGCCTTATCTTAATTATAAAAATTTAAATTATTTCTCCACCCTTACCCGAACATCTACTGCTTTAATATCTTTTAAGTTTCCAATAAGTGGGTTCATATCCATTTCTACTATCTCTGGAGCAACTTCTACCAATGCAGAAACTCGTTGAATTATCTCAATGAATTTTTCAATATTAATACCTTCTTTTCCCCTTGCTCCTTGTAACATTTTGTACCCTCTTAAAGAAGCTATCATTTTTTTAATTTCCAGTTTTGAAAGCGGGCTCAATCCTACAGAAATATCTTTTAGAATCTCCACAAATACCCCTCCTAATCCACAGACGATTGTATGGTTAAAATTTTCTTCTTTGTTTACACCAACAAACAACTCTAAGCCATGCAACATCGGTTGTGCAAGAACCCCTCTAGCATGATCAATTTTCATGAGTTCGTCAAAAGCGCTAGCTGCCTCCTGCATGCTCGTGATGTTTAAAATAACTCCTTTTACATCCGATTTATGTAAAGGTCCGATCACTTTCATTACTATTGGAAAGTTTTCTTTTTTAAATTTTGAAAGTAATTTTTCTTTGTCGCTTTCAAAAACTTCTTTCACTCTAGGAACCCCTGCTGCATCCAAAAGTTTAGCAGTATTTCTTGGTCCTAAATATCCGTTTTCAACACTATTTACTATCTCTCTAATTGCTTCTGAATTGATATCTGGTAAATTATATTTATCATTAAAAGGTTTTGGTGTTTTATATACTTGCCCTAGCCCCTTCCCAAGTACTACTTCATCTGGAAAATTTACATTCCCCTTTTCCAAAAAGGTTGTAATCTCTTTTTCTGCATTTACAATAGAAGGCAATACCGGAAATATAGGTTTTTTACAAACCTCTAATTTAACACTCAAAACATCGTAAACATTTTCAACATCAAACAAGCCCGGACTACCAAAAACCACAACCATTGCATCGATTGAATCGAATTTATGTTCGCAATAATCGATGATAATCCCTAGTTGTTCTGCAGTCCCTGTGGCAAGAAAATCGATTGGATTATTTACTGAAGATCCAGGGTATAAAAATGACAATAATTTATTAGCATCAGCACCTTCAATCGCAGGGATATGCAATCCTCCTTTTGAAAGCTCATCGGCAAGCATCACTGCAGAGCCACCAGCATGAGTTATAATGGCTATATTTTTTCCCATTAATTCTTTATAATTAAAAATAGAAGCCACACTTAAAAGTTCTTCTCGACTACTACAATACACAATACCTGCTTTTTTAAACAAGGCTCTTACCGTTAGGTCAGAACTTGCAATCGCTCCAGTATGTGAAGTTGCGGCTCTACTTCCTTCGGCAGTACTTCCAGCTTTTATTGCTGCTATTTTTGCCCCTTTATTAATTAATGAAGCAGCATGCTTCAATAGTTTTTTAGGGTTATTTATCGTTTCTATATACAATAGTTTTATAAGAGGATCCTTTGTAATATCAAAATGTAAATCCATATATTCCAAAACATCTTCTACAGAAGTTTGAGCACCATTCCCCACTGAATAAACATTAGCAAATTTTACTCCCAAAGGCATTCCCGCCTCCATAATAAATACTGCAGTTGCACCAGAACCAGAAATTAAATCACAACCCTTTGAAGTATACTTTGGAATTGGAGAGGTAAAAACTCCTTTATAGTTTTCATTTAAAACACCGATACAGTTCGGTCCAATTAAACAGCCTTCAACGCTATTTACAAGTGCCACAATTTCGCTTTCTATCCTTTTACCCTCTTCCCCAGCTTCTGCAAATCCAGCAGAAATAATGATAATAGCTTTAGTGTTTTTCTGTTCGACTAGTATTCTTATGGTTTCTAAACAATATTTTGCGGGAATTGCTAATATGGCAAGATCTGTTTCAGAGAGCTCATTTACAGAAGAAAAACTGGGCAAACCTTGTATGGTATTGTCTTTAGGATTGACAATTTGCAGTTTCCCGTTAAATCCTCCTTCTCTAAGGTTTTTTACAATTTTTCCACCTGGTTTTTTTATGTCGTTAGACCCTCCTACGACGACAATACTTTCAGGGTTTAATAATTGTTCGTTCAGCATGTCTTATTCAAGATTAATAACAGACTTTAGTTTGAGTTGTAGTTATTAGAAAAAACTAATCCTTTAAAGCATTAAAATCCTTTAACGAAATAACTCTTCCAGACAGGGTTATTTCTTTAGTAAATTGTGCAATAGTTTTATCTCTAAAATCATTAAGAAGTTTTTGTTTAAATGGCACTACAATAAAATGTACCGGACAAGGATTCTTATCATCACAAGTTGCTAGACCTAAAAAACAATTGTCAAATTTATCCGTGCCGTCTATACAAGTTACAATATCCCAAAGTGAATTTTCATTGTTCTTTTTAGTTAAATAAAACCCTCCATGAGGTCCCTTAATTGAAGAAACTAATTTCTTCTTAGCAAGTTGTTGCAATAGTTTAGCTAAAAAAGGTTGCGGAGTTTCTAATTCATCAGCGATAACTTTTACTCCAATTTTTTTAGTTTCATTGGAATGTATGGATAAATAAAGTATTGATCTTATAGCGTATTGGCAAGCATTTGATAACATAGTAGATAAATTTAATAGTCAAAGGTACAAAAAAGGGAGCGTTTTGTCCTTTATAAATATATTGTTTCTAAATGACCTCAAAACATAACAATTGTCATATTTTAATTATTCCCATTTAAGTACTTTCCACATTCAAATATTTTAATCCAACACTATGAGAAAGAGATCTTGGGCAGAGCCTTATAAAATAAAAATGGTAGAACCTGTTTTTATGAATACTCAAAAAGAACGGGAAGTTTTTATAAAAGAAGCTGGTTATAATACCTT
>CAJXYJ010000123.1 GCA_913063255.1 uncultured Flavobacteriales bacterium
TATTATCCAAAAGGATGGAATGCTTATATAGACGATCAACCAGCTGAATATTTTAGAGCGAATTATGTATTAAGAGCAATGCAAATACCAGCAGGGACTCATAAAATTGAATATAAGTTTGAACCACAAGTGGTGGCAACAGGATCTAAAATTACTTTGGCAAGTAGCATTATATTTATGTTTCTTTTAATAGGAGGTTTTTACTTTAATAACAGAAAGAATAATAGCCTCTCAAAGGAATAATAGATCATGAAGAGAGCTTTAATTATCACGTATTATTGGCCGCCAGCAGGAGGTCCTGGTGTGCAACGATGGTTAAAATTTGTAACTTATTTTAAAGAGTTTGGAATTGAACCTATAGTTTATATACCAGAAAATCCTCATTACCCATTAATAGATCAAGATATCATTTCTGAAGTTCCTTCGGGAATTGAAATTATAAAACACCCCATAATTGAACCTTATGGTTTTGCTAAGGTATTTTCAAAAAAGAAAACGAATAAGATTAGTAGCGGAATTATCACCAATAAAAAGCAGTCTTTTTCAGAAAAACTTATGCTTTGGATTCGAGGGAACTTTTTTATTCCCGATGCTCGAATTGGATGGGTGAAGCCTTCGGTTAAATACCTAAGCGAATACATCAAAGAAAACCCTATAGATGTTATTATCACTACTGGACCACCTCATAGTTTGCACCTTATAGGATTGAAGTTAAAAGAAAAATTAGCACTTAAATGGATTGCAGATTTTAGAGATCCTTGGACAACTATTCATTACCATAAATCCTTAAAATTAAGTAAGTCTTCAGAAAAAAAACACAAAAAATTAGAAGCACAAACATTAACCACAGCTGATAGAATAGTGGTAACCAGCCCCAGTACAAAAAAGGAATTTGAACAGATTAGTAAAACTCCAATAGAAGTAATAACTAACGGTTATGATAATTCAGAAGAAATAAAATCAGTTCTAGATTCTTCTTTTTCCTTGGCTCATATTGGATCTTTATTAAGTGATAGGAATCCTATTGTTTTGTGGAAGGTGCTTTCAGAAATATGTAATGAAAACGAATCCTTTGGGCAAGAATTAAAAATAAAACTTGTAGGTGTTATAAGTGAGGATGTGATTTCTAGCATTCATACCTATGGATTAAAAGAAAATTGTGATGTTATGGGCTATGTTAGCCATAAGGAAGCATTACAACTACAATATAATGCTCAGGTGCTTTTATTAGTAGAAATGGATCGACCCGAAACCCGCGCAATTATTCCAGGAAAATTATTTGAATATCTTGCAGCAAGTAGACCTATTGTTGCAATGGGACCTCCTGGAAGTGATGTGGAATCTATAATAAGGGAAACTAATGCTGGTAAATACTTTTGTTATTCAGAAGAAGAAAAACTGAAAGATCAAATTGTTTCTTATTATAAAGAATTCAAGCAAGGGGAATTAATTGTGGAATCTCAAAATATATCAAAGTATAGTAGGAGGGAACTAACCCATAAGATGTCTGAAGTCATTAAAAAGATGGTATAAAAAAATCCTTTGAAAAGATTTTACACTTGACAAAGAATTTCAAACTAACTAACCAACCAAAATTATAATCCTCGCCCTCTTTTTGATGATTTTTCTCTAGCACTAGATGTTTTCTTGCTAGAAGAATTTCGTTGCGAGTTGGAAGCAACTCTAGAAGTAGCACTTCCTTTATTTGTTTTATTTTGATAACTTTTTGTTACCTCTTTTTTATTCCTAGTTGTATTGGTTGAAGTACTTCTATTGCTTTTCTGATTGCTGGTGTTTCTTTTATAAGAAACCTTTTTAGTATTAGAAGTACCAAAACTTCGATTATTACTTTTTGTAGTGGTATTACTTGCTACACGTCTTGAGTTTGAACTACTAGAGTTGTTAATAGATGCTTTTTCAGATCTTTTAGAAGTTCTACTCTTCGAAGTGCTGTTATTTCTTTTAGAAACCGAATTATCTCTTCTAGTGGTATTTGCTACCGCAGTATTTCTTCTATTTGGCTTATACTCTTTATTGGCTACAGATCTTCCTCCTTTATGATGTACTCGACTACCAGGTCTATGAAAAGCTCTTCTACCATTGGTATAAGCTATATTAGATCTTCCTCTATTGGAATAATAATTATGATGATCGTAATAGCTATAACGAATTGGAGAATAATATCTTCTATATGGATAATCATAAACCACACAACTAGCATAAACAGGTCTTGCATAATGGGTATGCCATGGTTGATAAACATAGTAATAATTAAAGGTATTGATATACCCAGTATAATGAGAATAATGGCCGTAATAGTTATAATGTACATATAGTCCACCAACCCTAACAATTCGTCTATTTGAATAAAGAATTTCTACGTCTCCAACCTGTGCAACACGTCCAAATTCATCATAATAAACAGGAACGTTTTCTACTTGAATAATAGCTCCGTAATTATCATATTGAACATACATATCGTAATTATAACCAGAATTATAACTAACTTTTACATTGGCCGAACTAAAAGTAACGATAGTGTTATTGTTTGACCCAAGATAGGTGAAGTCGAATTGCCCATCTGGGAAAACGGAGAATTCTACATTTTCTACTACAAAAATATACGACTTTCCATAATTACCATTAACTAAAGTTTCTTCAGCAGTAACAGATGCAGTTATTACTGAATAACTCATTATAAATAATCCTAATATTAATCTTGCTGCTTTTTTCATGACTTTAAATTTAAGGGTTGAACTTGCTTTTAATTTTGATTAGCTAGTACAATTTTCTATAACCAACGACCGTGCCATAATTTTAAAACATAGACAGTCAGGTAGATACGAATGCTTTGTGAATTTGAATTAATAGGAAGTAAATTTTATTCTCTTTTGAAACGACATTAAATTAAAAAATCCGCCTTCATTAAGTCTGAAGACGGATTCTAAAAAAAACTAACTAACCAATTTTTATACTTATGAAAGTATTACTATTTACTTATGGTATTATAAAGGCAAACCCCGTGCCATACAAATGGATAAAAATTGATTTAGGATTTATTTAACAATAAACTTTTCTGTTTTAACTGGTACGCCATTACTTGATACTTGATAGAAGTATAAGCCAGATGCATAATCCATATTGTTTAATATAAATTTATCAGAAGTGATTCTAATATCTTTGATAAGCCTCCCAGAGATATTGTATATTTTTAATTGGTCTACTTCTGCTTCATATGGTAATTGTAAAATGGATCTTTCTGAAATTGGATTTGGGTAAAGTATAATTTCATTTATTGAATAATCATTATTACTTAAAACAATATTACATTCTGTTTCATTATTAAAAAAATAAGTTTCTCCATTATTAATGAAACAAATTAATGAGGCACCACCTTCTATCCAATTAAGTCCTCCAAATAAACCCCCAGAAGTGGAACCAATACCTTCAATCCAAAAATCATTACCGAGTCCTGACATTTCTAACACCTTTCTGTTTTCCCCTGCAATAAATTGATTATTAATTGATAGAACTGTTGTTGATCCGTAATCTCCTGTAAAACATGTGATTGGGTCTTTTTCAAAAGTATCACCAACTTCGAGTGTAAAATCAAATAATACTTTTTCAGTATTAGATAAATTCCTATGATAAATTACACCTCCTTCTTCTCTAATATAACAGTTTGTAGCTTGATTATTTAAATAAATTCTATTATATAATATGTTATTAAATTCTACTTCTTCACCAATTTCAAATTGATAATAAACAGTTGATTCAGATATGTGATAAGATTTAGATCCCCATGCGTTTCCATCTTCCAGCATAGGTAAATAGTCTTGTGAAAAAGAAGTAATTGCAAATAATAAGATAAGTGATACTATAAAATGTTTCATAAGTAGAAAATTAAATTAAAAAAAATATTTAATTAACTGGGAAGTAATATTATAAAGATATTAAATTTTCTCTAATAAATAGGATGCAGTTAGAGATTTTTTATTTTTGGCAACTTCTTCTGGAGTGCCTTCTACCATTAGTTCGCCACCTTTTTCACCGCCTTCTAATCCTAGGTCAATAATATGATCTGCACATTTAACCAAATCCATATTATGCTCCACAACAATTACTGTATGGCCTTTATCTAAAAGTGCATAAAAAGAATTTAATAATTTATTGATGTCATGGAAATGTAATCCTGTTGTAGGTTCATCAAAAATAAAAAGTGCTTTTTCTTTGGTGATTCCTTTCACTAGAAAAGAAGCTAATTTAATTCGTTGTGCTTCCCCACCAGAAAGGGTAGAAGAACTTTGCCCTAATTGTACATAGCCTAAACCTACATCTTGAAGAGGTTGTAATTTATTAAAAATCTTTTTTTGATCTTGTGACCTGAAAAATGCAATAGCATCATCTACCGTCATATGTAGAATGTCATGTATGCTTTTCTCATGAAACTGAACTTCTAATATTTCTTTTTTAAAGCGCTTTCCTTTACAGATATCACATTCTAGATGGACGTCTGCCATAAATTGCATTTCGATGGTTACTTCGCCTTCTCCTTTACAATTTTCACAGCGGCCACCATCTACATTAAATGAAAAATGCTTGGCTTTATAGCCTCTTATATCCGATAATTTTTGATTGGCATATAATGCTCTTATATCATCGTAAGCCTTTATATAAGTAACAGGATTAGATCTACTAGAACGACCTATAGGATTCTGATTGATGAATTCTACGTTTTTTATATTCGAAAAATCTCCTTCTACGCTTGTGAATTGACCTGCCTTTTCACCATAACCACCAATCTTCTTAAGCATTGCAGGGTACAGTATTTTTTTAACTAAGGTGCTTTTTCCACTTCCTGAAACTCCTGTGATAGCTGTAAAACATCCTAAAGGAAAACTTACATCAATATTTTTAAGGTTATTATGTCTGGCACCAATTAATCGTATGGTATTTTTTGAAGTCCTTCTTTTTGAAGGAACCTTAATAGAAAGATCGCCGTTGAGATATTTAGCAGTAAGTGATTCCGAATTTAATATATCATCATAAGTTCCAGTAGCAACAACTTCACCACCAAAAGAACCCGCTTCAGGACCAATATCGATAATTTCATCAGCTTCTTTCATAATATCCTCATCATGTTCCACGACGATAACTGTATTCCCCAAATCACGTAATGACTTTAATACGGTGATTAAGCGTTCTGTATCTTTTGGATGTAAGCCAATACTAGGCTCATCAAGAATGTACATAGAACCTACTAAGCTACTCCCGAGAGAGGTAGCAAGATTAATACGTTGTGATTCTCCGCCAGATAATGTGTTTGATTTCCTGTTTAGAGTTAAATAACTTAAACCAACATCTATTAAAAAGGATAACCGATTATTGATTTCAATTAATAATCGTTTGGCAATTTTTTGATCGTATTTATTTAATTCTAAATTTTTAAAGAATAATGCTGTTTTATCTAGAGGTAATTCTACTAATTCTTGAATAGAAGTACCGCCAACCTTTACATAACTAGCTTCGGGTCTTAGCCTTTTCCCTTTACAGGTACTACATTTAGTTTTTCCACGGTAGCGGGAAAGCATCACTCGATTCTGAATTTTATAACTTTTAGATTCTAAAAAAGGAAAGAAATCGTGTAATCCTTCAAAATGTTCATTACCATCCCAAACCAACTGTTTTTGTTCTTCAGTTAATTCAAACCAGGGTTTGTGAATAGGAAAATCAAACTTATAGGCGCTATTCACTAACTGATCTCTATACCAGCTCATGGATTCTCCACGCCAAGGAAAAATAGCATTTTCAAATACTGATAAAGCAGTGTTTGGGATCACCAAATCTGAATCAATTCCAATAACATCTCCATAACCTTCACATTTAGGACAAGCACCATAAGGATTATTGAAGCTAAATAAGTGCACGTTAGGTTCAAAGAAAACTATTCCATCAGCTTCAAATCGATTGTTAAATTCCTTGGTAACTTTATCGGAAAGACTTTCAATATATAATTCACCTTTCCCTTCAAAAAAAGATATTTCGACTGCATCCGCTAAGCGGTTGTAAAAATCTTCATCCTCTTTAGTAATGATGCGATCTATTACTAATAGTAGGTTTTTAGGAATTGATTTTCCTTTTAATTCATCAATTCTAAGCACAGAGTCATCAAACTTAATACGAGCATAACCCTGTTGTGCTAATGCTTGCAATTTATTTTCCATAGTCCTACCTTCTTCTAAATGAATAGGGGCTAGGAGTAATAATTTTTCGCCACTTGGAAATTGTTTGATAAAGTTTATAACATCCGTAATGGAGTCTTTTTTCACTTCCTTCCCAGAAATAGGGGAGAACGTTTTACCAATACGGGTGTATAATAACTTAAAATAATCGTAAATCTCTGTAGAAGTCCCCACAGTAGAGCGAGGATTAGTAGAGTTTACTTTTTGTTCTATTGCTATTGCTGGAGAAATTCCTTTTATAGAATCTACCTTAGGTTTGTTTAGCCTTCCTAAAAACTGTCTTGCATACGAAGAGAGACTTTCAACATATCTTCTTTGTCCTTCTGCATATAGGGTGTCAAATGCTAAACTTGATTTTCCACTCCCAGATAATCCTGTAATAACGACTAATTTATTTCTAGGTATGGCTACAGAAATATTTTTTAGATTATGTAGTTTTGCTCCTTGAATAAGGATGTTTTCTTTTGTATCTAGTGTGTCGAAATTCAATTTTATGGTATAAGATTTACTATGGAAAACGCAAAGATACTACTTAGATTTAGAGTATAAAAAAAGCCAATCTATATTTTTTTTAGAGAAAAAACTCACTTTTTTTTGCATTTGTTAATACTTTGTTATTATATTTACCCCTCACAAGTATAGTAATTAAAAAATCATAGCCTATAGCATAATAATACTTTTTTAAAATAATTAAAGACTGAACAACCTATATTATTGGTGGTTTACCTATAAAAGTACTGTTATGATAGAAAAAAAAACTACAGATGCACAGTTAGTTAGTGCATATATGAAAGGCGATGAATCTTCAATCAGTGAATTAATCACTCGCCACAAACAAAGAATTTACAGCTTTATTTACTCAAAGGTTTATGATAGAGATGTTGCTGAAGACATTTTTCAGGATACTTTTATTAAAGTAATTAATACCCTAAAAAGAGGAGCGTATAATGAAGAAGGAAAATTTATTCCTTGGGTAATGCGTATTTCTCATAATTTGGTGATCGACCACTTTAGAAAGAATAATAGGATGCCTAAATTTGAAAATAATACCGATTTTAATATTTTTTCGGTACTATCAGATAATTCTTTAAATGCTGAAAAAGAAATGATTAAAGGACAGGTTGAAAAGGATGTTAGACGGATCATCCAAGAATTGCCAGAAGATCAAAAAGAAGTCCTAATCATGCGGATTTACAAAGAAATGAGTTTTAAAGATATTAGTGAACAAACAGGAGTAAGTATTAATACTGCCTTAGGTAGAATGCGTTATGCACTTATTAATTTGCGTAAAGTAATTGATAAACATAACATTGTGTTGACTAATTAGTACAATAATAAATATTTTGCTGCGTTAATAAATAACATTAACCTCAAAAACAGCAATTATATGCAAAAAATGTACTCTAAAACCTCACGTTCGGAGCACGTGAATAAAAACATGACTCCAAAGGAAGAAACTATAAGATTTCTTCTGGATTATTCAAAGGCTTTAAGTGTTATAGATTATAATAAATTGAAGTTTGAAGCACTTCTAAACTAAAC
>CAJXYJ010000124.1 GCA_913063255.1 uncultured Flavobacteriales bacterium
TTATGAATTTTTTCGTAGTAATCATTACCTTTAATATCAACATTTGTTTCTTTATGACAGTCTATACACCAACGCATTGTTAGTTGAGAAAACTGTTCCATAATTTCCATTTCCTCTACAGGACCATGACATTTTTGACATTCAACACCTGCTACAGTAACATGCTGTGAATGGTTAAAATATACAAAGTCTGGTAAGTTATGTACACGAATCCATTTTACTGGTTTTTCTTCCCCAGTATAAGATTGATCTTCTTCATCCCAACCTACTGCATCGTATAATTTTGCAATTTGTTCGTTATAGAATTCTGTTGTGTATCCGTTTGCTATATCTTCTGGACCTGTATATTCTGAAATGTTTTTATGACAGTTCATACAAACATTTAAAGATGGAATCCCAGACGTTTTACTTTTTCTAGCTGAAGAATGACAGTAGTTACAATCTATCTTATTATCACCAGCATGAATCTTATGAGAATAATGAATAGGTTGTACCGGCGCATATCCTTGGTCAATTCCTATTTGCATAAAGAAACCAAACATAAAATATCCCGCAACTAAGAGCATAAATATGGAAGATACCAACATCAAAAATTGATTTTGAACAAAAGCTTTCCATAATGGAATGCGGGATTCTTTTTCAACTTCTTGACCTGATGCAATTTTTAAATTTCTTAATGTTTTCGAAACCAAATAAAACATAATCACTAGCAAAAGAAATACTAAAGCTAGAGCTCCAATAATTATATTTTGGTCTATTCCACTATCTCCATTGCCTGCAACCGCAACTGTTGCTACTACTTTAGGAGCAGGTTTTGGCTGGCTAGAATAGGCTAAAATATTATCAATATCTTCATTGGACAAACCAGGAAAAGAAGTCATTACAGAATTATTATTATCTGCAAAAATTGTCGCTGCTTTAGAATCACCAGACTTAATTAATCCCTGACTATCTTTAATCCACTTATAAAGCCAATCTGTATCATATTTATCTGCAACACCCCTAAGTGCAGGTCCAACTCCTTTTTTGTCTAATTTATGACAAGCAGCACAATTTGCTTTAAATAAAGACTCTCCCGCTGCCACATCTCCACTTTCTTGAGCATATGTGAAAGTTGAAAAAGCTAGCAATATTGCCAACGATAATATTGACAATTGTGAGGATAAATTTCGGTAGTTCACCTTTTTCATACTATTGGTTAAAAATTTATTGTCAAAAGAGTTGCGTAATTTATTCATTTACAAGCAAATAAACTTATAGATATTTACGCCCTTCTAATAAAGGCACGAAAGTAATATATTCCTTCGATTTTAGAAATTCTAATAAAGTGTTAATTCCTAATTTATAATTAATCTAAATAATATATTTGATTAATTAAGAGTTTATATATACTACATTTGCACCCATAAAACAATACATGAAAATATCATTTTCTTATAAAGCTATCATATTCAGCATCCTTTTAACTGTCACTTCATTGAACATACAAGCTCAAGAAGCAGCAATCACAATAAATGAAGATGATAAAATTCCTGAAATACTGAACCTAAAAAAGAGTTTAGAAAAAGAGAATAAATTAGCCGTAGGATATACAATTCAATTGTATTATGGTGATTTATCTAAGGCGAACTCCATTATAAAAGAATATAGAAACAGCTATAATTCATGGCCAGCTTCTATAGAATATGAAACACCGAATTATAAGGTTTGGGTAGGAAGTTTTAGCACAAGGCTAGAAGCGGATCGAGCTAGATTAGAAATAAAAGAAAAATTTCCTGCAGCTTTTATTTTAAAACCAGACAGAAGTTAAAACAACATTATAAAGAAAAGTCCCTTTTCAACTCATAATACTTGAGAGAAAAGGGACTTTTTTTTATGATTAAATTATACTTTATTCTATTGGCTCTGGAGTTTCATCATTGTTATTCCCAAAACTATAATTAATTCCAACTTGAATCATCGATGTTGTCATATCATAAGACACAGATGAACCAGGCACAGCACCTAATGGATTGGTGTCAGCATTCCAAGGTCCACCAAACGCCTCTGGCGTAGGATTTAATAATTCTCCTGAAGCTCCATCTCCTCTAAATCCATAGTGATATACAGCACTAAGATCTATCTTATTATTTATAACATAACTAAACCCAATTTGCGCTGCATTTTCAATAACTGCAGTCGCCGGAATGGAATAAAATGCTAACTCATCATCTATAGGATTAGAACTATAAGTATACCCTATTCTTATTGGCAGTTTTTCTGTTGCTTGATATTGTAAGCCTACAGAAAGAATAGACATGTTTTTCCACCCAAAGCCATTTACAGCTCCCGTTGGAAAACCTTCCATTGGTCCACTATCGGCAATTTGCCAACCGCTTTCTTCGAACCCTTCGGTATTTTCATAGTCAACATATCTATAATCTAAGGCAAAATCAAATTTACCTCCAGACAATCCTAAACCAACAGAATAAATAGCAGGATAATTCATATTAAACGTAACGTTTGGCGCTTCTGATCCATCTAAATATTTTTGATCAAAATCGAAATCTCCAAAGTATTGTTTAGATTTATAAGAAGCTCCTAATTTTAAAACCTCTCCTGAATTATAAAATATCCCTACTTGTCCTCCATAACCAATTGCTGAAGCTTTATCGGCAGCTGGATATCCTAAGGTTTGACTTGGTGTAGCTAAAGGATTAGGCGCTAATTCTAAGGAAGCATAATTAAAATTGGGTTGTATCCCAATAGAAAGCTGATCTGATATTTCAAAAGCATAACTTAATCCAATTTGAAGCAACATATAATCAGACTCAATATGTCCAAATCCACCAAATGCTTGGGGATAATTAATAGGATTAGAATTATTTGGATCCCAATTTGGATTTGGATTTCCTTCTCCATCAAATGGCAAATTGGTTTCTTCATTAAATGTAACACCAAAACCACTAATCCCAAAAGCAGAAACTCCAAAAGTATGCTTGCTATCTTCTTTCCCCCAAAGAAAGGCCAATGAAGGCATTGGAGAAGTTCCTCGATCATCTTCAGTTACTCCACTTACACTTGGTGACCCTGGTCCCATAGCGCCCTCTGGTAGTGAAGACCTTAATTCAGGTGAAGAAAAGAAAGCACCAATATTAAAGGATACTATTTTTCCATCAAACTCAGAAAGAGTTGCTGGGTTCCATTGCATAGCTCCATTTATATCCAATGGTTGCGCTGTTGCAGCCCCACCCATTGACATATTTACCGCCCCAACTCCTTGCATTATATGCCCTGATTGGGCAAAAATGGTGAGACTTGCAAATAAAAAACAAATTGTTAAAAAATAATTTTTCATAATTATCAGATTTTATTAATACTAAAGTTAAAATTATAAGATTAAAATTAATACTGGTTGGTATAAAAATTTGATACTGTAAAATTATTCTTTGTAGGTATAAAATAATATGATAAAACTCATACTATTAAAAAAATATTAAGATTTCTTTCTAAAAAAAAACATAAAAAAAACGGCTATAAAAGCCGTTTTTTTTTATTTTCAATAATGTACTATTTAAGTTTTTTCTTAATTGCTACTTCTCTAAAGGATTCTATAATATCTCCTTCTTTAATATCATTGTAGTTTTTAACTTGCATACCACAATCATATCCTTTCGCTACTTCTTTAGCATCATCTTTAAATCGTTTTAACGAAGATAGTTCTCCAGTATAGACAACTACGCCTTCTCTTATTAAACGAATTCCAGAGTCTCTAATTATTTTACCACTTAACACCATACAACCAGCAATAGTTCCAACTTTAGATATTTTAAAGGTTTCACGTATTTCTGCTGTACCTGAAATTTCTTCTTTCATTTCTGGAGAAAGCATTCCTTCCATTGCATCTTTAAGATCATTAATAGCTGCATAGATAATTGAATACATTCTAATATCTATTTCTTCTTTATCGGCTATTTGACGTGCTTTACCCATAGGCCGCACATTAAATCCAATAATGATTGCATCAGATGCAGAAGCTAATAACACATCACTTTCAGTAATAGCACCAACTCCTTTATGTATAATATTTATTTGTATTTCCTCTGTAGAAAGTTTTAGGAAAGAATCTGTTAACGCTTCCACAGAACCATCAACATCTCCTTTTAAGATTATATTTAATTCTTTAAAGTCGCCTAGGGCAATACGTCTTCCTATCTCATCTAGAGTAATATGTCGTTGTGTTCTAACAGATTGTTCTCTTTGTAATTGCGTTCGTTTTGTTGCGATTGCTTTAGCTTCTCGCTCATCTTTAAAGACATTAAATTTATCTCCTGCCTGTGGCGCTCCGTCTAGACCTAAAATAGAAACAGGCATTGCTGGCCCAGCTTCTTTTACTTTACGCCCTCTTTCGTCATGCATCACTTTTACTTTACCACTGTGCTGTCCTGCAAGCATATAATCTCCAACTCTTAAAGTACCACCTTGCACCAATATAGTAGAAACATACCCTCTTCCTTTATCTAAAAAGGCTTCAACAACAGAACCATTTGCAACTTTATCTGGATTTGCTTTAAGCTCTAATAACTCTGCTTCTAATAATACTTTTTCTAAAAGCTCATTAATTCCTTCTCCTGTTTTAGCAGAAATATCATGAGATTGTATTTTACCACCCCAGTCTTCAACAAGAAGATTCATTTGTGCTAAAGATTCTTTTATTTTTTCAGGGTTTGCAGCAGGTCTATCTATTTTATTTATTGCGAAAACGATAGGTACTCCAGCTGCTTGAGCATGGCTTATTGCCTCTTTAGTTTGAGGCATAATATTATCATCTGCTGCAATTACAATTATCACTAAATCGGTTACTTGTGCTCCTCTTGCACGCATAGCAGTAAATGCTTCGTGACCAGGCGTATCTAAGAATGTAATGTTTTGTCCGTCTTCTAATTGTACATTATACGCCCCAATATGTTGCGTAATTCCTCCAGCTTCTCCAGCGATTACATTTTCTTTTCGAATAAAATCTAATAATGAAGTTTTACCGTGATCCACGTGTCCCATTACAGTAACAATTGGCGCTCTTAACTTTAAGTCTTCGGGAGCATCTTCTATTTCTTGAATAGACTCTTCAATATCTGCGTTGATAAACTCAACCTCATAATCAAATTCATCAGCAACAATAGTAAGTGTTTCAGCATCTAATCGCTGATTCATTGTCACCATCATTCCTAGAGACATACAGGCAGAAATAATTTGAGTAACAGACACCTCCATCATAGTTGCAACTTCACTAACCGTAACAAATTCTGTTACTTTCAGTAATTTGCTTTCAGCATCTTGTAATGCCAAATCATCTTCCGTTTTTTGACGATGGGTATCTCTTTTCTCTTTACGATATTTAGCTCCTTTTCCTTTAGAGGATTTTCCTTGCAGCTTTTCTAAAGTCTCTCTTACTTGCTTTTGTACATCAGCTTCGCTAGGCTCTTCTTTAAGAACAGGTGTAGCACGTTTACGTCCTTTGTTTTGTGAGCTAGTTCCGCGAGCACCTCCCTTTGCAGGCCCTTTACTTATTCTACGCCTTTTACTACGTTTTTCTTTATTTGGATCTACTTTAACTTCCTTCTTCTTTTTTTCAGGTTTTTTAAACTGAGAAAGGTCTATTTTTACACCAGTAATTTTAGGACCATCTAATTTTTTATATTTAGTCTCTACCTTTTCTGGTATTTTGATTTCTTCTATCTTACTTTCTTTCTTCTTTTGCTCGTCTTTAGCTTTTGGAACTATTTTTTCAGGAGTTTTAATAGTAACCTTCTTTGCCGTCTTTTCTTTTGAAGTAATTTCTTTTACAGGAGCTTTTTTCTCTACAACGTCTTTTTCAACAACTACTTTCTTAGAAATTTCTTTTACAGGAATTTCTTTCGCTGGAGTTTCTTTTACAGGAGTTTCTTTTGCTGAAATTTCTTTTACAGGAGTTTCTTTTTCAACATGTGCTTCTTTTTCAACAGGTGTTTCTTTTGAAGAAGTTTCTTTTTCAACAGGAGCTTTTACCTCTTCTTTAACAGGAGTTTCTTTTGTCTCTTCCTTTTTCTCTTTTACTGTCTTCTTAGAATCAAGATCAATTTTACCAAGAGTTTTAGGTCCATCCAATTTCACTCCGGCTTTAATAACCCTAGCGTTTTCTCTTTTCAGCTTTTCTTCATGCTCTTTTTCATAAGCAAGCCTAAGCTCTTCTTTTTCTTTTCTTTTCTCATCACCAACTTCCTTAGAAGCTACCTTTTTACTTTTATCTGTTTGAAATTCATCAAACAAAACTTGGTATTCTTCACCTGTAATTTTAGTAGTAGGACGAGACTCCACCTCGTGCCCCTTGGAACTTAAAAATTCTACTGCGCGATCTAACGATATGTTAAACTCTCGTAAAACTTTATTAAGTCTCATTGTTTTTGCTTCAGCCATAAAAATGCTTTCTCCTGATTATTTCTATTATTTTTGAGTAAAAGTAGTTACTTCTATCTACTAATCTTCAAATTCTTCTTTTAATATATTTATTACTTCTTGTATTGTTTCCTCTTCTAAATCGGTTCTTTTAACCAATTCTTTAAGGTCATTTTCCAATATACTTTTTGCAGTATCTAATCCAATCTTTTCAAATTCCTTGATTATCCAACCTTCAATTTCATCTTTAAATTCTGAAAGCTCTACATCTTCTTCTGCACCTTCACGAAGTACATCAATTTCGTATCCTGTTAAATAACCAGCTAGACGAATATTATGTCCTCCACGTCCAATAGCTTTAGACACTTCTTCAGGTTTTAGTATTACTTCTGCTCTTTTATTTTCTTCATCCAATTTAATAGAAGTAACTCTTGCCGGACTTAATGCTCTTGTAATATACAATGGCAAGTTATTGGTATAGTTAATTACATCTATATTCTCGTTCCCTAATTCACGTACGATACCATGTATACGGGATCCTTTCATCCCAACACATGCTCCAACAGGATCTATACGATCATCGTAAGAATCTACAGCTACTTTTGCTTTTTCGCCTGGGATTCTTACTACTTTTTTAACGGTGATTAATCCATCAAAAACTTCAGGTATTTCTTGTTCAAATAATTTCTCTAAAAACACAGGATTTGCTCTAGACATCACTATTGACGGCTTGTTTCCTTTAAGCTCAACACTTTCAATAATCCCTCTAACATTATCTCCTTTTCTGAAAAAATCTGAAGGTATTTGCTTTTCTTTTGGTAAAATAAGCTCATTCCCATCATCATCTAATAAAATGATAGCGCGATGACGAATATGGTGAACCTCAGCTGTGTAAATTTCACCTTCTAATTCTTTAAAATACTTATAGATATTAGTATTGTCGTGTTCGTGTATTTTTGCAATTAGATTTTGTCTTAGGGCTAAAATAGATCTTCGCCCTAAATCTATCAATTTAACCTCTTCGGCAACATCTTCTCCAACTTCGTAATCAGATTCAATTTTTTGCGCTTCCTCTAAAGATATTTCCTGGTTAGGTTCTTCTACTTCTCCATCAGGAACCACAACGCGGTTTCTCCAAATCTCTAAATCTCCTTTATCTGGGTTGATAATAATATCAAAATTGTCATCATCTCCAAATTTTCTTTTTAATGCGTTTCTAAAAACGTCTTCAAGTATCGCCATAAGCGTTACTCTATCAATCAGCTTATCATCTTTAAATTCTGAAAAAGAATCAATTAACGCTAAATTCTCCATATTCTGTTAATTAAATGTTACCATAACTTTTGCTTC
>CAJXYJ010000125.1 GCA_913063255.1 uncultured Flavobacteriales bacterium
TCAAATGAAGTTTTAGTTCATGGGGTTAATGGAAGAAAAATAAAACCACAAACTGCAAATCAGCGTAAGTTGGTGCAATTAATGTTTAAAAATGATATGTTATTTGCTGTAGGACCAGCTGGTACAGGTAAAACATATACCGGTGTTGCATTAGCAGTAAAAGCATTAAAAGAAAAACAAGTAAAAAAAATAATCTTAACTCGTCCAGCAGTAGAAGCGGGAGAGAAATTAGGTTTCCTTCCTGGAGATTTAAAAGAAAAATTAGATCCCTATATGCAACCTTTATACGATGCATTAAGAGACATGATTCCTCCAGAAAAGTTAGAATCTTTTATAGAAAAAGGAGTAATACAAATTGCTCCCTTAGCCTTTATGAGAGGTCGTACCTTAGACAATGCCTTTGTTATTTTAGATGAAGCCCAAAATACCACGCATGCCCAAATGAAAATGTTTTTAACTCGTATGGGTAAAAATGCTAAGTTTATGATTACAGGGGATCCTGGCCAAATTGATTTGCCAAGGCACACACTTTCTGGACTTAAAGAAGCATTATTGATTTTAAAGAATGTAAGTGGAGTAGGAATGATTCATTTAGATGATAAAGATGTGATAAGACATAAGCTAGTTAAAAAAGTAATTTCCGCCTATAAATCTATAGAGAATACCGATTAATTGTATGAGCAATACCCTTACAAACCCTCAATTTAACTTTCCAGGACAACAAGATGTTTATCATGGAAAAGTAAGAGAAGTCTATACCTTAGAAAATGATACCTTATTAATGATTGCAACTGATAGGCTTAGTGCCTTTGATGTTGTAATGTCAAAAGGAATTCCATATAAAGGGCAGATTTTAAATCAGATCGCAACTCAAATGATGCGGGATACAGAAGATATTGTCCCAAATTGGTTAATAGCAACTCCAGATCCTAATGTTGCCATTGGTTATGCCTGCGAACCCTTTAAAGTTGAAATGGTAATTCGAGGATATATGAGTGGTCATGCAGCAAGAGAATACCATGCAGGAAAAAGAATTCTTTGTGGGGTAGCTTTGCCAGAAGGGATGATTGAAAATGATAAATTTCCCTCACCAATAATTACACCTGCAACCAAAGCGGAAGCTGGTGATCATGATGAGGATATTTCTAGAGAGAACATTTTAAAAAGAGGAATTGTTACCGAAGAAGATTATTTGGTTTTAGAAGATTATACTAGAAAATTATTTCAGCGTGGCTCTGAAATAGCAGCCGAACGCGGACTTATTTTGGTCGACACTAAATATGAATTCGGAAAAACAAAAGAGGGCAAAATAGTATTGATTGATGAAATTCATACTCCAGACTCTTCGCGTTATTTTTATGCTGATGGATATAAAGAACGTCAAGAAAAAGGGGAATCACAAAAACAACTTTCTAAAGAGTTTGTACGTCAATGGTTAATTCAAAATGGTTTTCAAGGTCTAGAAGGACAATCTGTACCCGAAATGAGTGATGAATACATTAATGTGGTTTCTGAAAGATATATAGAGCTTTACGAAAACATTACTGGAGAAACTTTTGTAAAAGCCGATGTTTCTAATATTGATAAGCGGATTCTTGATAATGTAAAAGGTTATTTTACTAAAGAAGAATAATTATTTTTTTTCTTTAAACTGAAACCGGTGAACATAGCCAATACTTAGTTCTGTAAAATCTGCTTGTCCTAAGTTGGCATTAATTGTTGCAGCTATAAATACATTTGATTTTGGACTATCATTATTATTAAATAAATAATATTTTAGACCAAGTCTAGCTAATATTGCTCTTTTCAATTCGTATTTAGAATTTAGTTCTCCAAGAATATATACTGTTTCTGTGGTGCCATCTTCATAAGTAGCGTCCCAATAAAACCCCTGATTTAGCTTCCATTCTACTTCATAAAATGGTTTGTAGATATTATAGCCTAAATCTGCTTCAATACCTATATGTCCCAAATATATTTCCGAACTAACAAATACACCATAACTTGTAGAATACTTAAAAGAATTTTCTTGAAAATGAGGATATTCCTCTACTATTAATTCTTCACCATTTTCTATATAAGTATTAAAAGAATCATAATATCTGTAGTAAAATCCAAGGCCAATTTTAAAAGTCTTATTTAATATCTTACCATAGGACGCTGCTATTGTATACACCCCTTTTTTATCATTAAAAACTTCGGACAATACATTTACCCCAAATCCAGACCTAATTGTAAAATAACTTTGAATACTTTTTTTGTAATTGTCTTTTGGCAATTCATTTTCAACGGGCTTATCTCTATATTTGAAATTATGATTAGATTGTCTTGAAACACTAAACAAAAAGGAATTTAAACCTTGGTTTGGAAGCTTAGTATGACCATTAGATTGGTGAAAATATCCTGTGCCTAATCTCCAATTGGCGTTTTTTTCTTTATAGACATCATAATAAAAGAAAGCTTTAAATGCCCATGTAAACCTTGTAGAAATAGCCCTATTGTTATTTTCAATTATATTATTATTAGAAAAAGTAACGCCTTTATATTCTTGGGTGAAATAAGAAGCGCCTACACCAACATTCATATTAAATCTATTATTTAATAATTTTTTTAAAACTCCATATTCTAAAAATGGCATTAGTGTTGCGGAATATCCAATATATTCCTTATTTCCATAATCAGTAATAGTAAATGCTAATCCAGTTTTGGGATAGCGTAATCGATAAGCCCATTCTTGATAATTATCATCTTGATGATTGCCAATACTTATGGTGAATGATTTTTGTAGTTTGGTATCAGGGAAACCACTATTTGCATCTTGTGTTTTCCCCAAAAGAAATTCTGCTGTTGCAAAATGTTTAAATGGTACTATAGAATCTTTTTGTTGTGCTAATACTGTACAAGTAATAAATAATAAGAAGCAGGAAATTTTGTTAGTCATATTGGCGAAAATAGGAATTTCTTATTATTCTAGACTATTAATTAAGTCATTAAGTTGTAATGTAAATAATTCAGCTCCATCTGGATTAAGATGCTTCTCATCCCAAAACATTTTGGCTGTAAACTCCATATCTTCTTCGGAATTTAAAAAATAAATATTTTTATATTTTTCAGAAATTATATTTAAAATACTATCTCTTCTTTTTAATATAAAAGGGTTTCGCAAATCATTGTAATTATTAAATGTGGGTGGGCTAATTATAACAATATTTAAGCCTTCGTTTTCGCAATAATCAAGCATATTATAAAAAAAGGAAACATTATATTTAAAAATATTTTTATCCGCTCTTCGGTTTATTTTTACATAAGATTTTGAAAATTGAATGGTATCATAATTTAATGTTTTAAACTTACCCTCATATTTGTTTTTATAAAAACCATAGTCATTGTATGTATAACTTCCATCCTTTTTAATATAGTTTGCATAGAGTAATCTAGAAAAATAAGCTGGATTTGAAACATATACAAGATAGTCTGTTGGATAGGTGTTTCTGTCCTTTAGATTTACTCCATAATACTTTAAAAACACATTGTTTTTCCAATAATATTTGGAATTATGATTCACCTCAAAATGGCCATAAGAGACTTCAAACACTACAGTGTTTAATTTTTTTAGTCTATTTCTTGTTTGATTTAATATTTTAAAATCGGTGTTATGATGTTGCATCCCTGAGCTCAAATTAATAGAAGATTTATCTAAAAATTTAGGATTAATTGAATTTTTAATTTGTGAGGATCCAAAAATTACTATTTCTATATCTTCCTGTTTTTCATCTAAATAATTACCAATAATGGAGAAGCTAGAAGGGGTGTTTAAAATTAATAATTCTAATAGAACACAAAAAATAGCGACTGGTGTAAAAAACAACAATCCTCTTTTTAAAAATACGCTGATATGTTTATTAAAATTGAAAATAAATAAATTCTTCTTTTGGTCCGGCATATCTAATTATAATAAGTACAAATGCATAATATATTAGCCACCTTACTGGTTTACTGAATTTCTTTTCAAAAAATTCAAATGGATGATTTTTTCTTCTTGAAAAATATTCTAATACTATTAATAAAGGTACAAACATTACCCTTGTTGATATTAATGAAAATTGTTCACTTGGTACAAACGACCCTATTTTTTTAATAATATAGAATGCAGATTCCAAAGTATCTGCTCTAAAAAAGATAGAAGATGTTGTTATAAGAATAAAGATATAAATAATAGTAAAAGCAAATGGTATCCTTGTTAGGTAATAACTAATACTAACTTTTTTGCCTTTAATTTTAAAAGGAATTCTTTCTATAGCAATGATAATTGCTTGATAAATTCCAAAGAATACAAAAGTCCATTTGGCGCCATGCCATAATCCTATAAGCCCCATAGAGACAAAAAGGGCAAAGGTTTTGGTAAAATAGCTTCTTTTTCTTTTCTTTATTATTGGTCCATAAACATAATCTATAAACCATTTGGTTAAGGTAATATGCCAACGATTCCAAAAATCTGCACCACTTCTAGCCAAGTAGGGAATATTAAAGTTTTTGCTCAATTTAAAACCAAAGAGTTTGGCAGATCCAATGGCAATATCTGAATAGCCTGAAAAATCACAATAGATTTGAAAAAAGAATAAAATCGATGCATAAAACAAAGACAAACTTCCTTGGTCTTCTGGACTTAGATAAATTGCATTTACAGCGATTGCAACATTATCTGCAACTACCATCTTTTTAAAAAGCCCCCAAAGAATAAGACGTAAACCGTCTTTACTTGTAGCAATATCAAATTTTCGTTCTTTACTAAACTGAGGTAATAAGTTTTTTGCTCGTTCTATAGGTCCAGCAACTAATTGAGGAAAGAAACTTACAAAACATAAAAAATGTAATAAGTTACCTGTTGGCTTAATTTTCTTTTTATAGACATCTAGAGTATAACTCATCGTCTGGAAGGTATAAAAGCTTAATCCTACCGGAAGTATTATCTGTAAAGAGCTAAAGGTATAATCATTAGATTCTAAATTAAATAAATCGGAAAATTCATCTATAAAAAAATTGTAATATTTAAAAATAAAGAGAACCCCTAAATTCCAAACTATACTGGAATATAGAAATAGTTTCTTACTAGAAATTTTATGGGATTTGGAAATCTCAATTCCTGCAAAATAATCGATTAAGGAACTTGCTAGAATTAATAATAAAAAACGCCAATCCCATAAACCATAAAAAAAATAACTTGCTAATAGAAGTAAAACATTTTGATATTTCACTCTTTTATAACCTATAAGCCAATAGAGGCATAGCACTATTGGTAAAAAAAGACCAAAAGAAAATGAGTTGAATAGCAAGGTGGCTAATTATTTATCAAATATAATAAAAACTTAAAGTGAAATGTAATCTCAATATTGAACTAATAATTCCTTATAATAAATCATTTACAGCTTCAAGAGGTCTTCCAATGACAGCTTTGTTGCCATTTACAACAATAGGCCTTTGTATAAGTTTATAATGCTTTACCATTGCTTTAATTACCTCTTTATCACTCAAATCTTTTCCTTTATAATTTTCTTTCCATTCTTTTTCATTAGTTCTCACTAGCTCTATCGGTTTAATTTTTAATAAATCGATGACTTCTTTAAGAGTGGTTTCTGTAAAAAGGTCTTTGGTATAGTTAATTACATTTGCATTTTTTCCTAAATCTTGGAGCATTACATTACATTCTCTAGATTTGCTGCAACGGGGGTTGTGATATATGGTGAGCATATTCTTTATTGTTATTTGTTTATTATTCTAATTTTTCAATTTCTAGTTGAAAATCATATTGTAGATCTTCGTGTAACAAAGCTACTTTTTTCTTTATAAAATCTATATTTCTTTGATAGAGATTTACCAGTGCTTTGCTATCTTTAATGGAAGGGGAAAAAGAGTGAAGTCTATTACAAAAGTAGAGTAGGAGCTCCACTTCAGTTTCTTTGTTTTGAGAATACCTAATGTACTTTTTAATGAGACGTAATATTTTTCGAATGCTTTTTCTCATGTAAAAATAACTATCGGTGTTTATGGCTTCAAACTCCAAGTCCATTGCAGTTTTAATGCCCTTTATATATCCTTCTTCATCTGAAAATTCGAAAAGTAAATAGGTCAACAACTCCTTATTTTCTTTTTTAAAACGGGACAAACGAAGACATAAATCCATCAATTCTTGGGGTGTCTTATGACTGAGTTCTGTTTTGACTTCTTTAAGGGAGGCAGCTTTCATATAATACGAAGATATAATGTTTATTTAATAAACTCTCGTCAATTCACCGTATTCTAAAATTTTACCTGTAGTAGTTTTTAGGGAAAGCTTTTTGATTTCAATATTTTTCTTCGGAAAGTAATTTTGAACAGTACTTCTTATTATTTCTTCTTTTAATTTTGGAGAATAGGTATTGATGATTAAAAACCCTTTTTCGCTAAGCAACTGACTCGCAACTTTTACCAATTCAGGGAACTTGGTTTCAATTTTCCATCGTTCTTTTTTGGCTCCGATTCCAAAGGCTGGAGGATCCATAATAATCCCGTTGTATTTTTTTTCTCTTTTAACTTCTTTTGTAGCAAATTTTAAAGCATCATCTAAGACCCAATGAATCCCATTTTGATTAGAGTTTTCCATATTTAATTTAGACCAACTAATCACTTGCTTTACAGAATCACAGTGAAAAACGTCTGCTCCAATACTATTCGCAATTAATGAAGCACCGCCCGTATAGGCAAATAGGTTTAAAAACTTACTATCTTTTTTAAGATGGGTTTTAATAAAATCCCAGTTGGCTTGCTGTTCTGGAAAAATACCAAGGTGTTTAAATTTGGTGAGTTTTAAATTAAAAACACAATCTTTATAATTGATTTGCCAGCTTGCAGCCTCTTGGTTATTAGAAAGGGGAAACTCTTTTTTTAGAGATTTCCAAATTCCAGTATTGGTAGTGGTTTCTATAAATTCATAATGCGCCTTTTGTTGCCAATCTTTTGAAGATAGAACAGGAGTAAAGTAGGCATTTCTGTCTGGACGTATTGTAATTATACTTCCCCAACATTCTAACTTTTTATTATTACCAGCATCCATCAACTCGTAATCTGTCCAATGTTGGCTAAAGATTCTTTTCATTTTAATAATAGGAATTAGCGTTATTTGTTGACCAACTCCTATTGCAAATGTAAGTTAATTAAGAAGAAAATTTAGGCATTATTAATTTGGAAAAAGGGACTTATCTAGACCCGGAACAATACGTAATGCATTTTTATAATATACTTTTTTTAATACTTCATCAGGTAAATCTAACCCGTACATAGCCCAGTAAGCATGATATTTTTTATGATAAGGAAAATATTCATCATTGCTTTCTAAAACTCTAAAGTAGGTTGGAAATTCTTCTGGTTTCCAACTGTCTTTTCCAAATAAAATTCGGTCTTGATATTTTATAAAGAATGCTTTAGCAAATCTGGGTTGTCTTCCTAATTCTGCAATGATGGCACCAATCTCAACATTCATATTAGGCATTTCATCCAGAAGTTCTCCTAATTTTTTAAGGTCATTGGCATACCAACCCATATGTGCATTTATAAAAGTAGTATTGGGATGTTTTTGAAACATATGGTGTTGCTCATCTATTAAAGTTTGCCAAGGAGCTGGATTGGTAGCATCTCTTTTTCGTCTTGGATGTGTTTTTAACTCTAACCATCGTTCATTATCTCCATTATATTCATCCCAAAAAGG
>CAJXYJ010000126.1 GCA_913063255.1 uncultured Flavobacteriales bacterium
ACAATTTTAGAGGTGAGCATCTCCATATGTTTTGGGATATTTCCTTTTTTACCATCTAAATTTTTAAAGAGAATTTTTGGTTTGTCACTACTATATTCAAAACTAAAACTATCGCTAGCATTTGATTTTATGATAGAAACCCTTTTTGAATCACTACTATCCTTTATGTAAATATTATTTAAATGGTCTTCTAAAGAATCGCGATTTGAAATTAAATCGGCTAGATGAATACCCATAAAAAGACTATCACTTGGGATAGAATCTGAAATATAAGAAAGTGTGTTTTCCTTGGCCAATTGTGTATAGTAAGAATCTACGGCATTGTCTAAACTTACCTGGACATCTGTGATAAGCTGCCTTTTTTCAGATAAATAATTTTTATAGCTCCAATAACCTTGAACACATAATGTGAGCAAGATTACAATGCTAATAAAATAAAGAATTTGTTTGTATTTGTGGTTGTTCATTTGTCAAATGTAGTAACATAACAACATCATTACCAAATGGCTTAACACTAGTTAACACAAAATTCCTGCGAAGGCAGGAATCTTATAATTTTTAGAAAGAAAAACATTTTATTTATGGCACATTTCAACAGGCACTTCGACAGGCTCAGTGTGACAAACAATGCAATGCCAGCTCAACACTTTACTATTTAATAAAACAGTAAAGGCTACATTTTTGTCATCCACTTAAACTGGTAGGCAGTGTCAGGAATTACCGCACGTTCGGCTAATCGATACATTCTGTCTGGTAGACGCATTAGATAATCTCTCGCCTTTTCTGCTTCCGAAGTCAATCCAGTTATTTTATCTATGTCCCACTTATCATTAAGCTTACGCATAATATCTACATAATCAAAACCAGTATAAACTCCTGAACGTTGCGCTACAATTGAGAATTGATCGAACAAAGAAGCTTTTTCACAAAAAGATTCTCTTAAATTCATTGCAGGCATAATGATTTGTTTTTTCATCATATAATAGTATGCCAACATCATTTCTGAAGGATCAATTTTAAAGATTTCATCAATAAAATGCGAATAGGCAATATGATGACGCATTTCGTCTCCTGCAATAATTTTAGACATTTTAGCCAAAGCATTATGTCCTTTTTTACGTGCAATTTTAGCTACATTATTATGAGATACATAAGTTGCTAATTCTTGAAAACTAGTATATACAAAGTTTTTATATGGATCTGTTGCTGTCCCTATATCAAATCCATCCGCTATTAAGTGTTGTGTTGAGATTTCTACTTCCCTCATATTTACTCTTCCCGAAAGGTATAAGTATTTGTTTAGAACATCTCCGTGTCGATTTTCTTCTGCAGTCCAGGCTCTTACCCATTTTCCCCAGCCATTGTCTGGATCTTGTTCCACGCCATCTAAAGCTAACAGCCAAGATTCGTATGTAGGCAATGCTTCTTCGGTAATGGTATCTCCAACCATACACACCCAAAAATCATCATCTAATTCTTTACCTAATTCTTGTATTTCTTTTACCCCTTCAAGAAAGTTATCTCCCTGAGGGTTAGGTAAAAAATCTGAAGGTTGCCAGATGGTGTCTATATTGATTAAAAACTTATCGACAAATTGATTAATGTTTTTGCCGAGGGTTTGCATGACTTCTATTCTAATATTTTCTACAGACATAACGTGTTCGTTTTATAGGCGCAATATACTTCTATGTACTGAATTAAACTAACAATTAATTCTTCTACAAACATAATAAATTATAGCTAAAGGTTATGATAAATGGATGTTAACACTAGTTAACAGTCATTAACCATTATAGAGAATATAATCTTTCAATTTTGCGGTATCAATTTTAAATAAACAAAATCATGAAAATTTTACTTTACGTTAGTTTGACACTTACTTTACTTTTTACCTCTATGTTATCTGCACAAGATTTTAAGGGAATCGCAACCTATAAATCTCAAAGAAAAATGAACATAGAAATGGATAGTACGCAAATGAATAGCGATATGCATAAACAAATGATGGCAATGCTTAAAAAACAATTTCAAAAAGAATATACATTAAAGTTTGATACTGAGGAATCTATGTATAAAGAGGTCGAAAATTTAGATAAACCTAATGGTATGGGTTCTGGAGGGATGCAAGTAATTGTTGCTGGAAACGGAGAAGGAGATTTGCTTTATAAGAACATTAAAGAGAATAGAATTGCAAACCAAAGTGATTTATTTGGAAAAATATTTCTGATAAAAGATGCCTTAGAACAACCGGAATGGAAACTGGAAAAAGAAACTAAAAATATAGGAGAATACACTTGTTTTAAAGCAACTTATACACGCATGTCTACAATGCCTTCTACAATGACTATGCGAATAAACTCAGAGGAAGAGCCAGAAGAAACCGAACCAGAAGAATATGAGCAAACCGTTACGGCTTGGTATACTTTACAAATTCCAGTTAAACATGGGCCTGGAATTCATAGTGGATTACCAGGGTTGATTTTAGAAGTGAATGATGGTAGTGAATCTATATTATGTAGTAAAATCGTTTTAAACCCTAAGAATGGAGTAAATATAGAAGAACCTAAAAAAGGAAAAATAGTTACACAAGAAAAATTTGATAATATCATGGAAAAGAAAATGAGAGAAATGGATGAACAGAGAAATTCTGGTAGAAGAGAAGATGGAAATAGTATGGAAATAAGAATTGGTGGGTAAACCTTTCTGAAGATTTATTGTCAAAAGAAATTATACAGTATGCAACTAACAAATACTTATTTATATGAAAACATTAAGCACTCTAATTTTTATGATGCTATCCTTAATTTCTTATGCTCAGGATATAAGCGGTCAAGCGTTTTACGAAACGAAAACAACAGTAAAGGCGAGTGAAATTGGCAGAAAAGATATGGATGAAAATATGCGAAAAATGATTGCCGACCGTATGAAAGACCATCTAGAAAAAAAATATGTACTAACCTTTAATGGGGATGAATCTATATATAAAGAAGAAGAGAAATTGGAAACGGAATCTAAAGGGGGGATGATGAATATAATGATGGGAAGTTTTTCTCCAGGCATTCAATATAAAAATCTTAAAACCAATCAGATTTTAGAAGAACGAGAGTTTTATGGCAAACAATTTTTAATTAAGGATACTATAAACAAATTAGAATGGACCTTAGAAAAGGAGTCTAAGCAAATTGGACAGTATACTGTTTTTAAAGCCACAGCTATAAAAAATATGGATGAAAACAATTTAGGCTTGGCAAGAAGAAATGAGGATAAAGAAAAAGAATTGAAAAATGGAAATGAAATTGAAGTGCCTAAAAAAATGATAGTTACCGCTTGGTATACTCCTCAAATCCCTATAAATAATGGTCCTGTAGAATATTCTGGTTTACCTGGGTTAATACTAGAATTAAACTTTTATAGAACAACAATTCTTTGTTCAAAAATAGTAATGAATCCAAAAGAAGCTGAAGTAATTAAGACGCCAAAAAAAGGTAAAGAAGTGAATAGAGCAGAATATAACAAAATAGTAAAAGTAAAAATGGAAGAAATGCGCGAGAATTTTAAAGGAAGGGATAGAAAAGGAGGTGCACATTTTAGAGGAGGGAATTAACTTCTCTAGAACTCCTTATCCTACTGTTGTGCAAATTATACCTCTTAAATTAAAATCAATCAAAATCAATCAAAAAAAACATGTATAAATTTAGTTTAGCAATCCTATTGCTTTTTTCCTTGTCGATTACCGCTCAAAATATAAAAGTAAGAGGTGCGATTAATGATAGTATTGGCGAACCCTTAGAGTTATCTAATGTAATAGCAACAGTTAAAGAATCTGGAGCTATTGAATCTTATGGAATTACAAATTATGAAGGTAAATTTCAATTGGACTTGCCAGTAAATAACACCTATATCCTAACGGCAAGTTATTTGGGTTACGAAACCATAGCAAAAGAATTGATTGTTCCTGAAAACGCAAGCGATTTAAATACGAATTTTGTTTTAAACTCTATGGCTTCAGAGTTAGATGGTGTTGAACTAGTTTATGAAATGCCTGTTGTAGTTAAAGGAGATACTATTGTTTATAATGCAGATTCTTTTACCAATGGTTCCGAAAGAAAACTCGGGGATGTTATGAAAAAACTTCCAGGAGTTGAGATAAATGAGAATGGTGAAATTGAAGTGGAAGGGAAAACCGTAAATAAAGTGATGGTAGAAGGGAAGGATTTCTTTGATGGAGATTCGAAATTGGCAGTTGAAAATATTCCAGCGGATGCTATAGATAAAATTGAAGTACTCCGTAATTACAATGAAGTAGACCAAATGCGAGGTTTGGGAAATGACGAAGACAATATAGCAATAAACATAAAATTAAAAGAAGGGAAAAAGAATTTTTGGTTTGGAGAGGCTACTGCAGGTATAGGAATTGGAGATGATGAAAGTAGGTATTTAGTACATCCTAAATTGTTTTATTATAGTCCAAAATACAGTATAAACGTAATTACAGATTTCAATAATATTGGAGAAGTGCCCTTTACTTTTAGAGACTATTTTAAATTTACTGGAGGCTTTAGAAATTTTAATAGAGGCGGGGGAACTAATTTTAATGTCAGTCAAGGAGATCTAGGTTTTGCAATGATGCAAAACGATAAAGCCAATGAAATTGAAACAAATTTCGTGGCAGGAAATTTTAGTTGGGAGATTTCAAAAAAATGGAATTTAAGTGGATTTGCAATTCTTTCAGATAATAAAACCAATATGGTTACTAATTCCTTACGAAGCTATGTGGTTTCAGAAGCACAAGAATCCACCAAGAGTAATAATGACCAACGAACACAATTGGGAATGTTGAAATTGAGTAGTGTTTATAAACCTAATTCAAATTTTCAGTTTGATTATGATGCCCTTTTTAAAACTTCAAAACAAACAGAAGATTCTGAAACGATTTCAATAGTGGATGAAATTACCAATAACATTGAAGAAGAAAAAGAAAACAAACCTACTTCTATTAATCAAAATGCAAACCTATATTATACTGCAAATGAAGACAATATTATTGCAGGTCAGGTTCAATATTTATATCAAAATGAAGATCCTTTTTATAATGCTATAGTAGATTTGTTGCCCTTTAATGGAATTATTCCTGTAGACGAAGATCAAAATCGTTTCAATATCAATCAAGAAAAGAATATTGTTACAAATAAATTGGATGCAAAAGTGGATTATTATTATGTGATTAATAAAAAGAGCAATATTAATTTTACTATAGGGAGTACATTAAGCAAGCAACAATTTGATTCAAATATTTTCCAGTTATTAGGCAATGAAGAACGTATCGACTTTACAGATGCCTTACCAGATAATAATGGGGATGTATATTCACTAACTAACGATATTCAATATAATTTTACAGACTTGTTTTTAGGATTGCACTATAAATTTAAAGCTGGAAAATTCACCATTACTCCAGGACTAAATTTGCATAATTATATTTTAAAGAACGAACAATTTGGAACTACAATTACGCAAAATGACTGGAATGTATTACCAGATTTAAATGTGGTTTTGGATCTAAAAAATACTGAGAATTTAAGATTTAATTATTCCATTTCTTCAGAATATACAGACATAAATAATTATGCCGAAGCATATGTTTTTAGTGATTATAATAGAATGTTTAGAGGAAATAGAAATCTTGAAAATTCATTAGCTCATAATTATAATCTAAATTATTTCAGTTATAATATGTTTAATTATACCAACGTTAATGCATCCTTAAACTATTCAAGACGACTAGAATCTGTAAAATATAATTCCTTATTAGTAGATATAAATCAAGTAAGTACTCCTATAAATATGGATAGTAATTTTCCAGACGAAACCTTTTCCGGCTACGGAGAATTTAGCAAGCGAGTTAAGAAACTTCAGTTCAATGCAAATGCAAGAATAAGTTATAGCACTACCTTTAATAATATTAATATTACAGTTACTGAAAGCACTAGTTTTATACAAAACTATGAAGTAAGTGTGCGTTCTAATTTTAGAGATTGGCCTAATTTTGAAGTTGGATACAATGCAATAATCAATGATTATGATAATGGTGGTTTACAAGAAACGTACTTTACCAATAGCCCCTTTGCTAATGTAGATATGAAATTTCTAAAGCATTTTACATTAACTGCAGATTGGAATTTATACAATTATAGCAATAAATCTAATACAATAGAAAACCAATATTCTTTTTTAGATGCTAACTTGTATTTTAGAAATGGGGATAGCCCTTGGGAATTTAAGATACAAGCCACCAATATTTTGGATATAGAGTTTACAAATAGTGATAGTTTTAGCGATGAATCTAACACTACTACTCAATATTTTGTACTTCCACGAATTGTAATGTTAATGGTAAAATACGATCTTTAATTTTCTTGTTTTTATAAGCTATTTTTTATCTCTTTATATGCTATACATTAGTATATTAGCCGCCTTAATTGGAGGAATAAATAACAGAAGATATTGTTGTTGTTTGTTGACTACTAATTAAATGTAAAATTTATAAATAGATATAATGCCATGATAGTTTTAAAGTTTGGTGGCACTTCAGTTGGGAGTGCTGAAAGAATAAAAGCGGTTGCTAAATTAGTAGATACAACTGACAAGAAATTGGTTGTACTTTCTGCAATGTCTGGAACAACAAATAGTTTAGTTGATATTGCGAATTATTTATATAAAAAGAATAATGAAGCCGCTAGTGAGTTAATTTTAGACTTAGAACAGAAATATTTTAAGGTTATAAACGAACTTTTTAAAACAGAACTTTACAAACAGAAAGGGCAAGAATTAATCGCATCTCATTTTAAGAGTATCAAATCTTTTACTCAGGATTTGTTTACCCTTTTTGAAGAAAAATCAATTTTAGCGCAAGGAGAATTAATTTCTACAGCATTATTACATTTTTATTTAAGTGAGAATAATATTAAATCTGTGCTTATTCCTGCATTAAACTTTATGCGTACCGATAAAGATGGTGAGCCAGATTTATTTTATATAAAAGAAAACATCCATAGAGAAATAAATGCACATCCTAAGGACACTCTTTTTATTACCCAAGGCTTTATAGCTAGAAATACTTTTGGGGAAATTGATAATCTAAAAAGAGGAGGAAGTGATTATACTGCATCTTTAGTTGGAGTAGCTTTACAAGTGAAAGAAATCCAAATATGGACAGATATCGACGGGATGCATAATAATGATCCTAGAATTATTAAAAACACTAAATCTTTAACAAATATCTCTTTTGATGAGGCAGCAGAGTTGGCCTATTTTGGAGCTAAAATATTACATCCTGCAAGTGTTCATCCAGCTAAAATTGCAAACATTCCAGTTCGATTAAAAAATACCATGCAGCCAGAAGCTTTTGGGACTTTAATTACAGGGAAATCTAATGAAAAAGGAATAAAGGCTATCGCTGCCAAAGATGAAATAACGGCCATAAAGATTAAAAGTGGAAGGATGCTTTTAGCACATGGATTTATGCGTAAAGTATTCGAAATATTCGAAATCTATAAGACGCCAATCGATATGATTACGACATCTGAAGTGGCGGTTTCGATCACTATAGATGATACTAAGTATCTAACAGATATTGTAGATGAATTAAAAAAATATGGAACTGTAGAGACCGAAACAAATCTATCGATTATCTGTATTGTTGGAGATTTTATTGCTGAAAG
>CAJXYJ010000127.1 GCA_913063255.1 uncultured Flavobacteriales bacterium
AAAATAGGACTAGAAATATCATTAGTTTCAGGATCCATAAAATAGTTGCTTATTCACTTAAAATAGATAGGTTATGAGATACACAGTTTCTAATACGATTGATAAACCTTTAGAAGAGGTGATTGAAAAATTTACCGATTCAGAAGGAGTAAAACACTGGATGGAAGGGTTTCAAAAAATGGAACACATTTCCGGAACACCTGGGGAACTAGGTGCCAAAACCAATTTTTATTTTCTTCATAAGAAAAAAGAAATGAAACTATTGGAAACTATTTTAGAACAAAATTTACCCCGTCAAATTAAATTTTCTTATGAAAGCTCTATGGGGTATAATGAAGTAGAAATGGTATTTGAAAAATTAACTGAAAACAGTGTGTCACAAACCAATAACAGCTATTTTGAATTTAATGGCTTTATGAAAATTATGGGGTTTTTCGCGAAAGGAATGTTCAAAAAACAATCTTTAAAATTTATGACTGCTTTTAAAAATTATGTAGAACAATAAGGACATAAAATAGTAAGCTGTAATAAAAATTAGCCCAATCCAATAAAGTATATGAATCAAAAAAAAATCCCTTGGCATTTTCTCTTACTACTTATTTTAGCTGGAGAATCTGTATTTATTCTTCCATTTGTTCTTTCTAGAGTATTTAGACCAACAGTTCTTGAAGTATTTGGTTTGGATAACTTACAATTGGGTATTTGTTTTTCTATCTATGGAATTGTAGCCTTAGTTTCTTACCTTTTTGGAGGCCCACTGGCTGATAAATATCCACCTAGAAAATTAATTTCGGTTGCGCTATGGATGACTGCATTGGGTGGATTAATCTATGCAACATTTCCTAGTTATTCCATATTAAAAATACTTTATGGATATTGGGGTTTTACGACCATTTTTTTATTTTGGGCTCCAATGATTAAAGCTACTCGTTTATGGGGCGGTTCTACATCACAAGGCAAAGCATTTGGGTTTTTAGATGGCGGTCGCGGATTAGTAGGCGCACTTTTTGGAGCTATGGGCGTATTCATTTTTTCCATATTTATTGGTTCAGAAGCAATAGAGGCAAGTGTTTCTGAAAGTAAATTAGCTTTTAAACAGGTTGTTATAGTATCCTCTTCGATAGTTGCATTCGTTGGAATTTTGACTTGGTTGTTTTTACGATTGGATCGAAAAACAGAGGAAGAAATCATTTTAGAAAAAATAAGTATTTCGCAGATAAAAGAAGTTTTGCGTTTGCCCTCTGTTGGTTTGTTAATGATTATCATTCTTTGTGCCTATGTAGGCTATAAAATCACTGATGTATTTTCGCTTTACGCTAAAGAGGTGATGTTATATAACCAAGTTCAAGCAGCGCAAGTAGGAACATTTTTGTTATTTATACGTCCCATCATTGGAATCTCCATTGGGTTTTTAGCAGATCGTACCCAAACCACATTTTGGCTACTCATTAGTTTTGTTATTTCCTTCTTCGGAGCATTGTTATTTGCTACAGGAATAATATCAGATTCTACTACTGCTTTATTTTTTATTTCCATATTAATTGTAGCGAGTGGAGTTTATGCGGTTCGTTCCTTATACTTTGCAGTTATGGAGCAGGGCAAAATACCACTTGTACTTACCGGAACAGCTGTAGGCCTTATTTCCCTTATTGGTTACACTCCAGATATTTTTGCAGGACCCGCAATGGGATATCTCCTAGACAACTCACCAGGCGTTGAGGGGCATCAACATGTGTTTTGGATGTTGGCTTTATTTTCCTTAATAGGAATTATTGCTGCTTGGTATTATCATCACTTATTTAAAAAAAAATGATATGAAAAAATTAATTTATTTATCTCTAGTTCTTTGTCTTATATCCATGACAATAAAAGCGCAAAATACTAATGAGAAGTATAGCGAAAACGTACAATCTTTAGATAGTACAATTTCGACCCTATATGCCGTAATATCTGGTGAAAAAGGCCAAGAAAGAGATTGGGAGCTGATGAAATATTTATTTCATCCAGATGCCAAGTTAATTCCTTCTGGTAAAAACAAGGAAGGTATTTATAAAGCACGTTATATGACGGTACAGGATTATATTGACAGTTCAGGAAAATGGCTTGTAGAAAATGGTTTCTTTGAAAAGGAAATACATCGATCTGTAAATACATATGGAAATATCACACAAGTATTTAGCACTTATGAATCCTTTAAAAGT
This sequence comes from uncultured Flavobacteriales bacterium, assembly GCA_913063255.1. GTDB lineage: Bacteria > Bacteroidota > Bacteroidia > Flavobacteriales > Flavobacteriaceae > Marifrigoribacter. Next base: position 2,202 of record CAJXYJ010000127.1, read on the forward strand.
GAGACAGACAAAGCTCCTTTTATGAGAGGGATTAATAGCATTCAATTATTAAATGATGGGGAACGATGGTGGATAATGAATATTTATTGGACTCAGGAAACAGAAGAAAATCCAATTCCAAAAGAGTATTTACCAGATAATAATTAGAAAGGAATAGTAAGAGATAGAGAATAATTATTAGTTTTCTCAAAGACACCAATGGAAACTGTTTCTTTTTTTAAAGCTAATTCCGCTTTTCGCTTATTACTCTCAGCTGAAATAAAGAAAGGGATACTTACAAGTGTTGATAAGCTTCCAATTATTAAAAGTGAAGAAGCCCCAGCGGAAGGGACACCCCAATCCATTCCTTCTTCTTCAGTCTTTGCTAATATAAATCCCCCTGTAAATAATGCTACCCCTGAACCTAATAATATCCATGCAGCAGTTTTTTGTTTCTTGTTTTTTTTTAAATACATATAATTTAATTCATGGGGCAGTTTGTTATATGAGTTATCAATTTCTTGTCCTTGAACTAATAATGGGGTGAACATTAGAAAGCACAAAACAATTGCAATCTGTTTAATTATTTTTGTTTTCATAATAATGAGTTTTTAGAATTCTGTTAAACAATATTGTATTACTTTTTTGTTAGTTTGAAATCATATAAAATGAAAAATTCTGACACGTTTAACACTTCCTAATTCAAGTTTACAAAGCAATCATTATTATTTATGGAATTGTAGGAAATCTAGAAATTACGTATAAATTCTATTTGACTTTTATAACTTTCAATACTACCATTGATTATAATTTTCTCTCTTTTTGATGCTATCAAGGCTCCCGCACCACCACCTGCTAAGCCCAATAAAACTCCATATATTAATGCTTTTTCCCCTTTTTTTTGACCTTCAACAGTGTATGTGCCAATAGGCCACCCGGCAACAACTGTTTTATCAGGATCATCTCCACTTACAATGCCTATTATCGCGCCTGTAGCAAGTCCTGTTAGACTACCAATTAAAATTCCTTTACCAATTTTTCCTTTTCTTCTAATTTTAATTATATTAATTTTAGAAGCGTCAATAGTAATTTCTTTTGAATGTTTATCCATTATTAATAGAGATTCATCATTCACTTCATATAAAGTGCCTTTAATTATTTTTGAATTATTCACATTTGAAATCCAGACTTTATGAGCTTTGTTTTTTGAATTTTGTGATTGTAGTCTTGGCGAAAATAATAGGAGTAATCCCAATAGTATTACTAATTTTGTTTTCATAATAATGAGTTTTAAGAAGTCTGTTAACTATATTGAATTACTGTTTTTTTTTAGTTTGAAATCAAAGGTTAATGATAAACTGGGACAGATATTACTCTTTCTAATTATTACAAGTTTTAAAGATAGTTAAAGAGATGACAACGAACAAACTTTATGTCCTGACTGTTAGTGCCTTATACTTAATAAAAGTAGAACCCTTGTGTTTTTTTATAGTTTTCTTGTAGTAGAAGCCCACCTCATAGGCCTTGTAAGTTGGATAAACTCACTTAGCTCGTTAAATCAGAATAAATAAACCAGTAACTAAATCGGATTTGTAATTCTATGGGTAGAATACAATATAGGTATTGATTTTTACGGGAACTGGATTCATTTCCTTGCTCCGCAAGAAAAAGGATCAGAATGGGAAGCTTGCCCACAAAAAAACCAGATACTTTCGTATCTGGTTTTCTTAGTAGCGGGAACTGGACTCGAACCAGTGACCTTTGGGTTATGAGCCCAACGAGCTACCTACTGCTCTATCCCGCGATATAATCTAAAACAATTTACTTAGCTTTTAACTTTCGGCTCATAATACCGACCAAATTATTTCCGAGTGCAAATATACAATGCTTTTCTTTGTTTGCAACTATTTAAATGAAATTTTATATCTTCACATTCAAGAAATATTTAAACAACACCACATCTAAATTAACCAAGTGAACAAACGCAAACGTATTTCACTGATTGTCATTGGAATAATAGTTACTATTGTAATTATCTTTAGCCTGTTTGCTAATTCTATAGCAAAAAATAAAATTGAAGCATTATTAAAAAACAACATCCCTGATCATATAGAGAACTCCTATAAGAGTATTTCGGTGAATGTTTTGGGCGGATCCATCTCTTTTAAGGATCTAAACTTGTTAATTAAAGTAAAAGACACTTCATTAATACGAGCTAATATTAAGATGGAATCGTTTACCATTGGTGGACTTAGTTATTGGGATTATTTATTTAATGATGAAATCCATATTGGAAAATTAAAATTTGATGCTTTACAATTAACTTATTATAAGGATCATAAAAACCAAGCTAAAGATTCTACCATTAAGGACAAACCTTTTAAATTACCAAAGCCAATTATTATTGATAAAATAAATTTTAAAAACTCTAGGGTTTCAATTTTTGAAAACTCAAAAGACTCCACTTTACTTAGTTCAAAAATCATTAATTTGGACATCAATGATATTCTTTTAAATGAAAATACACTCTCCAATAGAATTCCAATAGACTATGGAGATATTTTAATAAAAACAGAAGATATTTTCTTCAAAGTTGGGATTTATGAAAATTTAAATATTGCCCAAATTGAAATTGAAAATAATAACATATCTATTAAAGACATTCTTCTAAAAACTAAATATTCTAAAACAGAGCTTTCAAAAATTATTACCAAAGAAAGAGACCATATAGATGTAAATATTGGAGAGTTAAAAATTAATCCTATTAATTTTGGATTTGAAAACGACACCCTATTTATCAACTCCAAATTAATTACAATAAATAACCCAGATGCTGCTTTTTATAGAGATAAATTAGTTAGAGATGACTTAAAAGTAAAAAAACTATATAGCAAGTCAATTAGAGAATTACCTATTAAATTAACTGTGGATTCCATTGCAATTAGTAACGGAAAAGTAGCATATAGTGAAAAGGTGCATGCAGAAAATCCAGCAGGAACATTAATCTTAAGTGATCTTAATGGAGGTATCACTAATTTAAGCAACACTTATTCATCCCCTAAAAAAACCACTATTAACGTAGACGGTATTTTTATGAATGATACACCAATGAATGCTAGCTGGAGTTTTGATATCAATCAAACAAATGATGCTTTTACATTTAAGGGGCATTTAGGAAAACTAGAAGCATCAGATATGAATGCATTTATTACCCCTTTAATAAATGCGGAATTAGAAGGTGATATTTTTGAAACATATTTTGAAATAACTGGAGATTTTAACCAGTCTATCATTCATTTAAGTCAAAATTATGATAGTATTAAGCTGGATTTATTAAATAAAAAAAGAAAGAAAATGAAAACTCTTTCTGAAATTGCGAATGTATTTATCAATGATGACAGTCAAGTAGGAGATGATGTATTTCATAATGTAACTGCAAATGCATCTCGAGATAAAACCAAGTCCTTTTTTAATTATTTGGCGAGAAATTTAAAGGCCAGTCTTTTAATTATGTTTACAAAAAAGAATAAAACTGAAAAGCAGAAAACTAATAAACACAAAGACAGAAAAAAGGCTAACTAAACTTTTCTAAATCTTCTGTAACAACCCCCCAGTTTTCCATGAGTTGTTCTAATTCTTTTTTCTTTTCTTGGTATCCTTCAAAAAAGTTAGGCTTCGCTATGGTTTTATCATAATTAATGGAAAGCTCAAGGTCTATTTCCTTAATTTCTTTTTCAAATTTAGTAATTGAAGCTTCGATTTTACTAAGTTTATTTTGAAGAGATTTTACTTTTTTCTGATTTTTATATACTTCTTTATTGGAAGATGTTTTTTTATTATTTTCTGAATTTACTTTCGTTCTCTTTTCCGCTTCCCTCATATTCTGAAGGTTTCGTTCCTCTAGAAAGAAATCTATATCTCCTAAATATTCCTTTATTTGATGGTCTTTAAATTCATAAATTTTAGAAGAAAGGCCTTGCAGAAAATCCCTGTCATGGGATACTAATAGCAAAGTTCCTTCGTATTTCTTTAAAGCTTCCTTTAATACGTTTTTAGATTTTATATCTAAATGATTCGTTGGCTCATCCATCACCAAAACATTAAAAGGCTGCAATAATAATTTTGCTAATGCCAATCTATTTCTTTCTCCACCAGATAATACCCGTACATACTTATCCACATCATCTCCTCGAAATAAAAATGAACCTAAGATATCCCTTACTCTCGTTCGGTTTTTTTCATTGGCTGCATCAATCATGGTATCGAGAACCGTTTTTGTACCATCTAAATAATCGGTCTGATTTTGCGCAAAATACCCTATTTCTACATTATGCCCTAACTTAAGATTTCCTTGGTATTCAATTTCACCTACGATACACTTTGCTAAGGTTGATTTTCCTTGGCCATTTTGCCCAACAAATGCTATTTTACTATTCCGTTCTACTAATAGGTCAACTTTGGACAATACCTTTTTATCATCATAGTTTTTTGAAACACCATCTATTTCAATTACAACTTTACCTGGATTTACAGAAACCGGAAAATGTAGAGACATCACACTATTATCATCTTCATCTACTTCAACTCTATCTATTTTATCCAATTTTTTTATTAAAGATTGAGCCATTGTTGCCTTAGAAGCTTTTGCTCTAAACTTTTCAATTAATTTCTCTGTTTGCTCAATTTGTTTTTGTTGGTTTTTTTGAGTGGCTAGTTGTTGCTCCCTTAATTCTTGGCGCAACACTAAATATTTAGTATATGGTTTATTGTAATCGTATATTTTTCCAAGGGAAATTTCTATAGTTCGATTGGTAACATTATCTAGAAACATCCTATCATGCGAAACGATAACTATAGCTCCAGTATAATTCTTTAAAAATTCTTCTAACCACAGAATAGACTCTATATCTAAGTGATTCGTAGGCTCATCGAGTAATAATATACCATTATTCTGAAGTAATAATTTAGCCAACTCGATACGCATACGCCAACCACCAGAAAAGGTTTCGGTAGGCATATTAAAATCTTCACGCTTAAAACCTAATCCTTGTAGAACACGTTCTGTATCGCCTTGGTAATTATACCCACCGTGTATTTCATATTGATGCTGAATCTCATTTAAATCGACAATTAATTGGTGATAGTTGTCGCTTTCATAATCTGTACGTTCTGCGAGTTGCGCATTTATCTCTTCAAGTTGCTTTTCTAACTGCTTAATTAATATAAAAGCTTCATAAGCTTCTTCCAAAACAGTTCTTCCTAATTCAAAATCTATATCTTGCTTTAAAAAACCAAAAGAAGTTTCTTTATCTGCAGCAATTTGTCCTGCATCATACTCTTGTTCTCCAGCTAAAATTTTTAATAGGGTCGATTTCCCAGCTCCATTTTTTCCAACTAAACCAATTCGATCTCCAGAACGAAGTTGAAATGTAATTCCTGAAAACAAGTCATCTCCTTGAAAAGAAACCGTAAGATTATGAATATTAAGCATTTAAAT
>CAJXYJ010000128.1 GCA_913063255.1 uncultured Flavobacteriales bacterium
ATCTATATCTTTTAAATTGTGAACTCTAGCGCCCAAAACTTCAATATACCCTTCATTTTTTGCCATAGTTTGCAAAGATAATTAAATGAAAAGAAATTTTATTTGTATGGCTAATCTAAATCTGTTTTTTAACGATTTTTATGCTTTTGCATATTCTTAACTAAGTAATTTTGCTTATAGATAAAATTCCGAAACCTCCTCTAGTTCTTTTCTTTTAATATCGGGAACATAGGTAGGGAACTTAGGATAACCAACAGGAAGCAATAAAAAAGCTCTTTCGTTACTGGGTCTTTTTAAGATTTTTGCTAAAAAATTCATAGGACTCGGAGTATGAGTAAGAGTGCCCAACCCCGCATTATGAATTGCAGAGATTAACATACCGCAAGCAATACCAACAGATTCATTGACATAATAATTATTATGTTTTTGGCCATTTTCATCGAAATCGTAAGCTTTTTTAAAAACGATAATAAGCCAGGGCGAAATTTCTAAAAATGGTTTGTTCATGTCTGTTCCTAAAGGAGCTAGATCTTTTTTCCAGCTTTCACTCATTCGATCCTCATAACTTTTCTTTTCTTCTACTTCTGCAGCATTTCGTATTTGTGTTTTTAATTCTGGATTAGAAATTACACAAAAAGTCCAAGGTTGTTTGTGAGCTCCAGAAGGTGCAGTGGAAGCAGCTTTAATTATATTTTCAATTACTTCTTTTGGGACAGGAGTATCCGAAAAATCTCTTACCGAACGCCTTTGGTCTAATGTCTGGTAAAAAGATTCGCTTTTTTGTATTAATTCTTCTTGGTTTGGGGTGTCATATTGATAAGCAATATGTTTGTAACCATTAATCATTTTATGTTTGGGTGTTTCCATGATTTTCGTTTTATTTTTTTATTCCTCTAGATTCATTCTCATTGTTAATAAAGATGGTTTAAATCCTCTTTTTATATAGGCATTTAAAGCAATTTTATTTTCAGCATAGACATCTAGTTGAATCTCTGTTATTTTTTTCTCTTTGGCCCAATCCATAAGGCTTTCAATTATTTTTCCATTTATACTATTTCCTCTAAATTCAGGAGAAACAAACATAAAACCTAAATAGGCGTATTGTTCCGGTTTCTTATAGGGCAATGAATTTTTAATCAATGCATAACCAGAACCTACAATCTCATCGTCAACTGTTGCAACAACTACTTGTGCATCCTTTCTCTTAATAAGATTCAATAAATCATAGTATTCTATGGGATCTTGTTTTAAATTGGGATCGAAGGGACGTTCATATTTTATAATCTCTTGTTCAAATTCCTTTATAGTGTTTAGGTCTTTTATTTCAGCTTCGCGGATATTTATATTTACCATGTATAATTTAAATCAAATGTTTGTCCTAAAATCTATAAACACAAGATGTGTATGTAAAGATATACCTAACACTACGAAATTAGTGAAAAGGCTTGAATTTTGGAAACTATGTTTTGTTAGGTAGAAATAAGAAAATACATTCTTAATTAATAGCCCAGTTACAGAACGTAATTATTCTATTAATAACTTTTTTAGTATCTTATTATTTTGACTCTGAATGGTTAAGAAGTAGAGTTGAGGCTTTAAATTAAATTCCAAATTATTATTGCCTTCAACAAGTTTAATGTTTTTATGAACAACTTGTCCTAAAGCGTTATGTATAGTTAGTATCCCTGAGTTTTTAATAGTTATAGAAAACTGATTTGATGCAGGATTTGGATATAATTTAAATACTTCATCCATTTCAGGATCAATTACTGATAAAGTACTAGTGTTTAATTGAAAAGATAAGTCAGCAGACCATATTGCATCAAAAAGGCCATCATTATTGATGTCTTCTGAATGTAATACAGATATACCATTTGGAATTCCTTGTTGAATGATACTAGGAGGACTAAAATTCCCTAATCCATCATTTGTATATAAAACAAAATTAAAATCTTTTGGTATGATAATATCTAAATCACCATCATTATCAAAATCTTTAATTGTTGCACCATACCTGGTATTTGGATTAGCATCTATCATTTGAAGATTTGAAAAATTTCCATTACCGTCATTTTCCATCCAACGTATTCCTGTAGAGCTGTCAGCTTCACTAAATAAGTCAAAGTCACCATCATTATCCAAATCCGCTAAGGTTACAAAAAGATTCAAAGTACTAGGAATTAAGCTTGACCTTATTGCATCATAGCTAATTATTCCATTGGTGTTTTTATAAACTGAAATAATTGACCCTCCTGTGATAATGTCTTTGAATCCATCTCCATCAATATCTTTAATTGTTAGGTCAAAAAAATCTTCAATAGGACCGGTTATTGTCTGTGATGTAAAGTTTGACAAACCATCATTGTAATAGATATTAAGCGTAGTACCACCAATAGCAATAATATCTAAATCTGTGTCATTATCAATATCGGCAACCTGAATATCACTATCAAAAAATTCGAAATTATCTAGTGTAGTAGCCGTAAAAGTGGTTGCATCATTAGTGTACACAATTACTGAATTTGTAGCATCTCCAATACTAACAATGTCTATCCACCCATCATTATTGAAATCTCCTGTAGCAATTTTGGTAAAAAGATTGTTTCCAGGTTCGATAATTGTTTCCGGGCCAAATGTTAAATCTCCTTGGTTTAGATAGTAAGAAATAATGCTTGCACTAATTTTTCGAGTGACTATGATATCTTTAAAGTTATCATTATTGATATCTGCAGTAATAATACTAGTAATATTGATAGAGTTTGTATCAATCAAGTTTGGACTTGAAAATTGACTAAAAGTATTTGTTATAAATATAATCTGTAATAGTGTAAATAGGAATATTGCTTTTTTCATTTTTTTGATTTTTTTTTGATTGTGAATGATTTGGTTACTGAAAAACACTATCTGCCCACTTATAGGTGATATGATTTATCCATTGAGTGGCGAAACTAGTAAAAAGACTTGGATTTTCGAATGGAAATAATAAAAGTAATATGTTAAAAAAAGGCTTGAATTTTAGATTAGGAATAACAAATATGAAGAATGTTTTAACTTATTAGTTGTCAATTTCTAATTTAATAAGATGAATTAAACCTCTGGTTTCTTTTTTTAATTGTACATATGAATCTTTATGACCTAATGCCACTGAAATTCTATTTTCTAAAGCGTTAAATAGACTTAAAGATACTTCTGGATTTGATAATACTAATTCTGAGGTTTTTTGCAATTCTTTTAATTCTTCCAATTCAAAAATTGATTTATTCATTGTTGTCATTGCTATATCATCTATATCTGATGCGTATAAAGTTGATTTTATTAATATTGAATTATAAATACCATCTACAAGATTGGTGTTATTGTTAGTAACAACTATCGTAGTTCTCTCTAACTCATGATAATACCTAATAATGCTTCTTTTTAGATTTTCATTTTGTATTAGACTGATATTGCCAGTAGATTTTAATTCTATAAATGTGGTATTGATTGGATTAAATGTTTTTCTGGTTGCTATTGAATTTAGTTTAGGATAGATACTATCCATATTTACAAAACCATTGTGTTTTGCATAGTGTCTTAAAATGGAAATACCGTTTTCATAGTAGTTAGATTCTATCAAGATATATTCTTCTAATAATTCAAATTGTTCTTCAAGATCTAAAACTAGATTGTTAAGTGATATAGATTCTTTTTCAATTTCTTTTTGTTTATGGTTCCAATTATTGATGGATAGCGCAATGAGAATACCCATAACCACAAGCACTATTTCACCAATAGCGTATTTTAGATATTTGCCTGTTTTTCCAGTTCCCATATAGTCGTATCGTATTTTTCGAAAGAATTTAATCATTGGTATTCAATTCTTTTTCTATTTCAATTAGCATGTTATTACATAATCGTTGTTGTTCTAAAACAGTTGAATGACCTACTTTTATGCTAGACATATAGAATCTTAATTCTTCAATTAATTTTGAATTATTACTCAATTTTAATAATACCTCTTTAGCTTTATCATCAACAACAAAGGGCTCACAGGTTTTTAAAATCTGGATATCACCATCTGTAATATGACAATTATCCCACATGTAGTTTTGGATTTTTGAAGGGATTAAACCTCGAACCATTTTTCGATATGGCGGATTAATTCCCATGGTTTGATTATATCTTTCCAATCCACCTCCATGATAAAATGAAAGTGTATTTCTTAGTTCTATGTTTTGAAGAAGTGATAACTCACCTGAGCTTTTAAGTTCTTCAAATGTAGATGAGGACGTTATAATTGGCCATATCTGACTGGCATGAAAAAAAGATACCAATACATTCCAGTTTGAACCAGAATCAATTTTTTCACCTTCGGAATATAAAAGTGCTTGATTTCCATAATCAAAAACATCTTTATAGAAATCATTATTTAATTTAAGCATCCTTAAATCATAAACAATGTCATCTTTAAGTCGCTCTAGATATGCTTTTTCTTTAAGTCTCTCTTTTCTGTCTTCATTCCAAATATTAATCTGTAAAGCAATTAAAATCCCTATTACAACCAATACAATTTCACCAATAGCGTAGCGGGAATATTTTAATACTTTGTTGTCGTCTGCTAAAGATTTTCTTTTTTTTCTGAAGAAGTTAATCATGTCTTAATTTTTAATTTCACTGTCAATAATTTCTAAAATGCTAACAATTCGTTTTCTTAAAGTAATAGCTTGTACTTCGGCTATATTGTTGGTGATAATACAACGTATTAAATGATCTTCATAATCTGGTATTTCTAATAGCGCATTAAAATCTTCTTTATGCTTCGTATTTCCGACACCTCCGGATTTTAATAAATTGCTATCGGTGTTTTTATCAATTTGGAATTGCTTTAAATAATTATTCTTAATCAAACCATTTCTTGCGGTTCTTAATTGATAATTTTTTATAAGAAATGGCAGGTAAATATCATTTCTATAATGATACCAAGTTTCTTCTACTTCGGTTACCTGAATTACTTCACTGGTCCAAAATGACAATAATTGTTTTAAACTGTCATTTTGTATGAGCTTTAAACTTGAAGAGTTAGAATGATCACTTACAATAGGGTCGAAGGTGGTATAACCAATAGTAGTTGCGATATATTTGTCTATACTGTCTTTTACACGTTCTTCTGGATGATCTATTGCGTAAACAAGTTGTGTTGCTGAATATATAATTCCGCTTCGAATAGCAATTTTATCATCTAATTGCTTCAAATTACTTTTAAATTCAGTTTGCAATTGTTTTAAAATGGTTTGCTCCTCTACACGTTCTTTTCTGTCTTCATTCCAATTATTAATCTGTAATGCGATCAAAATTCCTATCACTACCAATACAATTTCACCAATAGCATATTTAAAGTATTTGCCTGTCTTACCTGTTTCCATGAGATTTCGTCTTATATGTCTAAAGAATTTAATCATAATTATTAGGATTAGATAATTCTATGATTTTATCAATAGTATTTGTGACATTTTCTAATTCACCATCAGAATTGTTAACGATTTCTTTTAAATCAATAAATCGATCTAAAACATAATTGTCAAACTCTATACTTTCAAGGATAGTTAAGTCTATACGTGGATCATTCAGCCATTTTTTATAATCATTCACATAATAAAAATGTTTTTTTTCAAAAGGTTTTATATGATTATGATAATTATTACGAGCCAGTATTTCTTCTTCTTGATAATCGGAAACTACATCATCCCAGCGGATTAATAAATTACGTAATTCATCATTTGAAATTAGATTAAAAGTTGAACTATTCATTAATGCATTGGTTACTCCTTTAGATGGATTAAAGGTGTAGTTCCAACCCATATATAATAAATGATATGCTAAAGAATCTAAATTAACCTGTTCCATATCTATTGGTAATTTTGATTTTACATACTTAACAGACTGAAATGATCTATTATGATAAAACTTTACTGTATCAAACTGAGTTTTGTTAGATTGAAATTCTTGATGAAGTTCCTTTAATAGTAGTTTTTCATTTTTTTTATTAATTCGGTTTAGATTCCAAGTGTTTATTTGCAATGCTATTAGAATACCGAAAACTACCAATACAATTTCACCAATGGCGTATTTAAAATATCTGCCTGCCGGAAAGGCAGGTTTTTCAGTCTTGTTTTGTTTCATGAGATCGTAGCGTATTTTTCTGAAGATTTTTATCATTTAAATACCGATTTTGTCTCCTCGAGCGCAGTCGAGAGGTTATTAATTAGGTCTCGACTGCGCTCGACCTGACAATGAATATGTCTAAAAAACTTTATCATAATCTACCCCATTTTACCATCTCCATCAATATCTTGAGTAAGGTGAGTCTCTAATGCTGCTAAGGTTTTTCTAAGCAGTTTACGTGTTGCCCCTAGATCGTTTTCCAGTTGTTCTATACGATCTTCTAAACTGTTGGCTTTGTCTTTTTGTTTTTCTAATTCGTCTTGTTGCATTAAATCCTAAAAAATTCCCATAATATTTGTTTTTAATTAATCATTTTTATTAGTATCTGAAAGTTCAATGATACGGTCGATTGTGGTTTGTAACTTGCTAAACTCCAAATCTCTTCCAAGTATATCTGTAAGATGTTCTCTTCGTTGCCAAATCAGATTCTCAAATTCCAAACTTGTTAGCATAGTAAGATCCACTCGTGAATCATCAAAACGAACAGGATATAGGAAGTACTTATTAAGGAAAGGATTTAGATAGTCAATTACAAATTTCTGTGAATGCAATTCGTCCTCTTGGTAATCTATAATTACATCGTTCCAGGAGACTAATAGATTACGTAATTCGCGATTAGATATTAATTCGAAAGAAGAAGTGCTCACCAAAGAATTGATAATACCTTGTGAGGGATTGAAAGTCCATCTTCTTTTTAATCCCAGAGACGTTTGTGCAAGACTATCTAAGTTCACTGTTATTATATCAATTGGAAACATAACTATTAATGAGTCACAAGCATCCATAGCTTCTTGGTGCTTCCCTACTACAATATTGAATTGGACCCTGTTTTCAACAAATTCCTGATGAAGTTCTGATAACAAGATTTCCTCTTTGTTAGCCGCTTTTCTTTGTTGGTTCCAGTTGCTCACTTGCAATGCCAATAGAATCCCAACCATTACAAGAATGATTTCACCAATGGCATACTTAAAGTACTTAGCAGTTTTACCTGCCCGTCCGTCAGGCTTGTTTTTATCTAATAGATGGTAACGTATTCGACTAAAGAATTTGATCAATGGAAATGCTGTTGGTTAATTAGTTATCCACCAAGATACTAAAAATGTTTCTCTTAGGTGGAGTATGCTAATATATCAGTCCCTTAAAAAAAATCTATTCTAAGTATTATTCAAGTTAATTCTCCTCAAAAATAACGGGTGCTTCCCAAGTATTTGGATCGCCTATTAAATTATATTTATTCAGCAATAATAAAACGTTTATGCGAATTAACAGAGTTATTATTTATAGTCATAAAATAGACTCCAATTGGTAGACTCTCCATTTCAAAATCTGATAAACTAATTTGATTAATTCCTTGATTTATTGGAATCATTTGTCTGGAAATTAAAGCACCATTCATATTCAAAATAGTAAATTGAGTCATTTCTGCTGTATTACTATTTATTTCGATGATACTTTGTTTTGTAACTGGATTTGG
>CAJXYJ010000129.1 GCA_913063255.1 uncultured Flavobacteriales bacterium
GCATTATTAGCTGCTAAAGCAGGGGCAACTTATGTGTCTCCATTTATTGGAAGACTGGATGATATTTCTACAGATGGCTTAGGTCTTATTGCAGAGATTCGTCAGATATATGATAATTATGGTTATGAAACTCAAATTCTTGCCGCCTCTGTTAGACATACAATGCACGTGATAGATTGTGCTAAAATAGGTGCAGATGTAATGACAGGTCCTTTGTCTTCTATTGAAGGATTATTAAAGCATCCACTTACCGATATAGGATTAGCAAAATTTTTAGAAGATTATAAAAAAGGAAATTAAAATATTATTGGTTTAAATATCCTAACAATATTTCTTCAATATTTTTATTGAATAAGTTAGCGCTACCATTAATTATTTTAGCATTTTCATCTACTATAATGGTTTTATTCATAGAGTAAATTACCAGGGCTTTTTCAGCTTTAGAAATATCTTCAAATTGATATTCTTTGCCTTTATTATAGCCTTGTTTCGTTACCATATGGATCCAATTGTTATAGTTTGAATCTGTGTTTATTCCTATAAAATCATATTCTGGAAATTTAGAGTTCAATTCTTTTGCCCTATAATGAATATTTTCATGATGTTTATCAGATTCTCCAGACCATAAGTAAAATACTGTAGGATTATTTATAACACCATGAATTGTTTTTAAAGTGTTTTCTGCAGTTACTATAAATAGATTAGGAATTTCGTTACCAGGAGTAAGCTTCATTGAGGCTTCAGCTATCTCTGTTATTTTTTTTATATGCTTTTCATTGGTATTTGTTTCTTGAAAAAGTGCAAGCATTTTTTCTTGATTTTCTTTGCTATTACAATTTAATAAATAACTACCAGCAATATATCTTAACATGCTATTCTTTAAGTCTGTATTGGTAATGGTACTATCTATAATTTTAAGTTTAGTATAGCTATGCGTAAAAGAGTTTTTATTATAAAAATCGTTTTCCTTATTTTCTTCTAAAGCCTTATTGTCAAAATAGCGATATAAAAACCTAGTATATGGAAAATAAGATCGTAATGTTTCATTTCCAAAATCTATATCCTTTCTATAATTATAAAAACTCTCAGGAATTTCAATATAATTGTCCTGCTCTTTTTTACTGTTATTAGCTGTGATATAAATTTCTTTTTTTGAATAATAATCATAATTAATACTTGCTTCAGCAACTTCTTTAAATTCTGAATTAGGTTCGTGCTTTATTACATAATCATTATAAACTCCAAGTCTAATTTTTTTAAGAGAATCCAAAGCTTTTTCAAAATCTAAAGGAGCTAATCTATATAATTTAGGCATTAATTCAATTTCGGCTTCATTATGAAGAAACATTTCTATTAAAAAATTATTTCTTTCCGCTCCTTTTCCAGTATAAGATAGAGATTCATCAAAATCTATAGTGTTTACGCGAAGCATTAAGCTGTCTGTGGGTTCTAAATAAAAAACTTGAAACTCTCTATGGCTAAAGGAATATAATCCCGCTTTAAGGTTTTCTGCTTTATATAAAAAGGAGTTGTCTTTATTTAATTTTATGCTATCGATGATATGATCTCCTTGATAAAAAAGGACATAATCCTCTAGAGGATTCACAATTTCCCCACCAATCCACGTAGTGTTTGAAGATATATCTTCATTGTCTTTACAGGAGAAAAGAGTAATGCTTAGGATAACTAACAGTAGTAGTTTTTTAATCATATGTCGTAATTGTCTCACAACAACAAAAATAAAGTCTACAAGGTATCATTTTGTTAATTCCTCGTTAAAAGAAATTAAAAGTTTTTAAGGTATAAATATCAGGTAAATAGTTACTTTTGCGCAAAATTTAAAAAAAGGGAAAAGATATGCTTTCAATTTCAAATTTATCAGTTCAGTTTGGCAAACGTGTTTTGTTTGATGAAGTAAATACAAAATTTGTTCAAGGAAATTGCTATGGAATTATCGGAGCAAACGGTTCTGGAAAATCTACATTACTGAAGATAATTTCAGGAAAACAAGACCCTACATCTGGACAGGTTCATTTAGAAAAAGGAAAGAGAATGTCTGTACTCGAGCAAAATCATAATGCTTTTGATGAGTTTATGGTGTTAGAGACGGTTGTAAAAGGGAACAAAGAATTGTTCGCAATTAAATCTGAAATAGACAAATTATACGAAGATTACACCGATGAGAATGCGGAAAAAATAGGAGAACTTCAATTAGTTTTTGAAGAAATGAATGGTTGGAATGCAGATAGTGATGCTGCGACATTATTGTCTAATCTAGGAATAGGAGCAAACCTTCATTTTACTTCTATGGGAGATTTGGATGGTAAGCAAAAAGTACGTGTATTATTAGCACAAGCATTATTTGGAAGTCCAGATCTTTTAATTATGGATGAGCCTACCAACGATTTAGATTATGAAACTATTTCTTGGTTAGAAAATTTCTTGGCTAATTACGATAATTGTGTAATTGTAGTATCTCACGATAGACACTTTTTGGATTCTGTTTGTACACATATAAGTGATATAGATTTTAGTAAAATCAATCATTTTAGTGGGAACTATACTTTTTGGTATGAGAGTAGCCAATTAGCTGCGAGACAAAGAGCGCAACAAAACAAAAAAGCTGAGGATAAGAAAAAGGAGTTGGAAGATTTTATTCGCCGTTTTTCTGCAAATGTTGCAAAATCTAAGCAAGCCACTTCTCGTAAAAAAATGATTGAAAAGCTTAATGTTTCAGAAATAAAGCCGTCAAGTAGAAGGTACCCAGCTATTATTTTTAAAAGTGAAAGAGATGCAGGTGATCAAATTTTGAATATTGAAAATCTTTCAGCAACAAAAGATGGTGATACCTTATTTAAGAACATTGATGTTAACTTGACTAAAGGGGATAAAATTGTTTTATTCTCTAGAGATTCTAGAGCGACTTCGACTTTTTATGACATCATTAATGGTAAATTAAAGCAAGATTCTGGAGAATTTAAATGGGGAGTTACTACTTTACAAAGTTATTTACCTTTAGATAATCATGTGTTTTTTGAAGATAAAATAAACTTGGTAGATTGGTTAAGGCAATGGGCTAAAACCGAAGAAGAAAGAGAAGAAGTTTTTATTCGTGGATTCTTAGGGAAAATGTTATTTAGCGGAGAGGAAGCGTTAAAAATGTGTGATGTTTTATCTGGAGGTGAAAAGGTAAGGTGTATGTTAAGTAGAATGATGATGATTCGTGCTAATGTATTAATGTTAGACGAGCCAACCAATCATTTAGATTTAGAATCTATTACAGCTTTTAATAATTCTCTGGCAAAATTCCCAGGAACAGTGATGCTGACAACACATGATCATGAGTTTGCTCAAACAGTTGGAAATAGAGTAATCGAACTAACGCCAAATGGAGTTATTGATCGGTATATGACCTTTGAAGAATATATGGGAGATGCTAAGATAAAAGCACTAAGAGATAAAATGTATGGGGTATTGGTTTAACTCTCTAATAAATTTAAATGTTCGTCTATGATAGATTGAGCAACAACTAATTCATCAGTTCTAATAAATACTCTAATTTGCCCGGGAACTCCTATTGCAAACCCACTTGTTATTCCGCTTTGATGGTCATCTCTAATTATTGGGTAGATGCCTATTTCATTTAAAGAATTAATTAAAGGCTGGGCCTCTATAGCTGAACCTGTGAAAATTCGAGTAGTTTTTTCTTCTTTGTTCATGACTTGTCTTATTTAAATGTTCTATCTAAAGATACTACAAAAGAGAGAAAATTGCAATGTATTTATTAGATTAAATGAATAAACGGGTTTTTTAAAACCTGTTCTAGATAAGATTGGTTTAAAACTAATTTAAAGCCTATTTAAGCAAAGAAACTGTATAAAAGGAAGTCTAGTTACAAATGGTTCTTTAGAAGTCTTAAAAATAAAAGGAAAATTATTTAAAAAGAGAGAGTATAGTACCCGAAATGGGAGTCGAACCCACACGTCCTATTGGACACATGGCCCTCAACCATGCCTGTCTACCAATTCCAGCATTCGGGTAAAAATTGTGCTTTGTAGAAAAAAAAAGTCGAGACATATTGCTCGACTTTTTTAGTGACCTGGCTGGGGCTCGAACCCAGGACCACCTCCTTAAAAGGGAGGTGCTCTACCAACTGAGCTACCAGGTCGTCATTCTAACGATTAAGTTTCCTTGAATGCGGCTGCAAATATACTATCATTATATTTATATTTCAAAAGTATTTTGACTTAAATTTGAGAAATATTTTTAACCCCTACTTTTTGAAGTAGAAAATGAAATTATTGAAAATGAAAATTGTTTTAATTGGCTATATGGGAAGTGGGAAAACTGCTGTAGGTCAGATGTTAGCTTTAAAATTAAAAGCCCCTTTTAAAGATTTGGATCGAGAAATAGAAATTATAGAAGGGAAAACTATTTCTCAAATATTTTCAGAAAAGGGGGAAATTTATTTCAGAAAAGCAGAAAAAAAAATGTTAAGAGATCTTTTAAAGGATCAAAACAATCTAATTTTGTCAACTGGAGGAGGAACTCCATGTTATAGTAATGTAATGGATTTATTAAAAAGAGATAAAAATTGCATCACAATTTATCTCAATTCTTCTTTAAATACATTGACAGATAGAATTTATAATGAAAAAGGGAAAAGACCACTAATTTCTCATTTATCTACTAAAGAAGAATTAATAGACTTTATTGCGAAACATCTTTTTGAACGTTCCTTTTATTATAACCAATCGCCTAATAAAGTAAAAACAGATGGATTGACTGTAGAAGAAGTAGTGAACGAAATAATTAAAGGAATTTAAGAATAGTTATTCTAAGAGGGCGTAATAATTATTTTTTTCAAAAATCACTGCTACATTTTCATTGATAGAAGTAGACAATGATATTCCTTTAAAGTCTGCCTTAACAGGATACATTTTATGATTTCTATCCACCAAAACAGCCGTATGTATTTTTTTTAAAGGAACTTCCAGAAAATGTTTAATACCATAAATAAGTGTGGCGCCAGAATGAAGTACATCGTCAACAATAACCACAGATTTATTTTTGTAATCCTTAACTTCTAATGAAGTTTGGATAGCATTTGTGGGCTTCTTTTTATCAATGGTTACTTTGCAAAGTTTAATTGTAATTGGGGATATTTTTTCAACCGCAGTTTTAAGTTTTTTTGCAAATAAATATCCATTTTCATATATGCCTGCAATAATGACTTCTTTTTCATTAACATTAGTCTCATAAATTTGATAAGCAATACGTCTTATTTTATGGTCTATTTGTTTTTTATTAAGAATAATGCTTTCCGTTTTAGGCATAGTTTAGCGTTTTTTCAAAGATACTAAATGTGTAGATTAATTATCGTTTACCGAACCTGTAAAATCTTCAATATCTCTTCGGTCTTTTTTACTAGGTCTTCCTGTTCCTTTTTTGCGATAATAGTCTTTTGAGTATTTTAGTAATTCTAAATTTTGAAAAGCCTCTTTTGGAGTTGTGTCTTTTCTATATTGATCTACTAATTTAGCGCCAAGCCTACTTTTAGGTATCTCTAAAATTTGCAACTTATAATTTATTTGATTTATTCTAACTTCAATTATATCTCCAGGGTATACTTCTTTTGAAGGTTTTAGAGAGTTATTATTAATTTTTACTGCACCTTTTTTACAAGCTTGGGTAGCAATACTACGTGTTTTATAATACCGAACACACCATAAATATTTATCTATTCTCATAATTCTTAAAACATCGTTAAACCATATACAAAAGTACTAGAAAATTGTATCTTGCCGTTCTTAAAAAAAGAAAATGAAAAGAATAAAATTTGTATTACCCTTAATAACACTTGTTTTTATAGTTTTTTTCTCCTGTAGTGATGACGATGATGGAGTAATTGTTGTTCCTCCACATGAAAGAGATGAAGAAGCTGTAATAGCACAAGAGGAAATTGAAGAATTTTTGGAGACCCATTTTTATAACTATGAAGAGTTTGAAAATCCTGCTCCAGATTTTAATTATAAAATTGTTTTTGGTGAAATTTCTGGGGATAATGCTTCTAAAATTCCATTAATTGATCAGGTTACGTCTAAAGAAGTAGTGGATATATTTGATGAAAATGTCACTTATAAATTATACTATTTAAAAGTAAGAAAGGGAGAGGGAGATGAGATTGCTTATCCAGATGTAGTTTCTATGAGCTATACAGGAATGTATTTATCAGACCTTACTATTTTTGATTCTTCAATAAGTCCAGTCCGTTTTGACCTAACACAAGTAATTGATGGTTTACAGGCGGCTATTGTAGAATTTAATGGTGCTTCTGATTATGAAGAAAACATTGATGGTACTTTAACTTTTATAGAATATGGAATAGGTTCCGTTTTTGTTCCTTCAGGATTAGGTTATTTTAATACACCACCTACATCTTCAATGCCCTATTACTCACAATTGATATTTAATTTTTATCCTTATTTAATTGAAAAAGGTGATCAAGATAGTGATGGTATTTTAACAGTATTTGAAGATTTAGATGGCGATGGGCTAGAATTAAATGACGATACCGATGGTAATGGATTACCAAATTTTGCGGATCCAGATGATGATGGAGACGGAAGGTTAACTATAAATGAGGTTGTAGCTAATGAATATGTAATATTTCCAGGTGAATCTGATCCTCCGCTAGTTGAAAATGAAGTTGAAATGTACAGAGAAACAACAGACGAGGAAACAGGAGAAATCACTATATATACTATTGTGTTTACAGATGAGAATAATGATGGTACTCCAGATTATTTAGATAATCAACTTTAAAATTTAAGTTATATAATATAAAAAAAAGCCTCGTTATCGAGGCTTTTTTTTGTTTAAAATAGTAATCAATTGTTATTTTCTAGAAATTGCTTTTAAGGATGCTTTCACAATAGCATTCGCATTTAGGCCATATTTTTCCATAAGTTGTTCTGGAGTTCCAGATTCTCCAAATGTATCTTGAGTAGCTACAAATTCTTGGGGTGTTGGATGATTAGTTGCTAATACTCTTGCAACACTTTCTCCTAATCCCCCTAAAAAGTTATGCTCTTCGGCAGTTACAATACAATTGGTTTTAGCAACACTATCTAAGATAGCTTTATCGTCTAATGGTTTAATAGTATGGATGTTAATTACCTCTACCGAAATTCCTTGGTTATTTAAGGTTTCAGCAGCTAGTAAAGCTTCCCAAACTAAATGTCCAGTTGCAACTATAGTAATGTCATTTCCATCTAGTAAATGGACGGCTTTTCCTATTTCGAAAGTTTGATTTTCTGGTGTAAAGTTGGCAACCTTTGGTCTACCAAATCTTAAATAAACAGGGCCATCATAATCAGCAATTGCTAATGTTGCAGCTTTGGTTTGGTTATAATCACAGGTGTTAATTACTGTCATACCTGGAAGCATTTTCATTAAACCTATATCTTCTAAAATCTGGTGTGTTGCCCCATCTTCTCCAAGAGTAAGACCTGCATGAGATGCACAAACCTTTACATTCTTGTTGCTATAAGCAATAGACTGTCTAATTTGATCGTAAACTCTACCTGTTGAAAAATTTGCAAAGGTTCCTGTAAATGGAATTTTTCCACCTATAGTCATTCCTGCAGCCATTCCCATCATATTCGC
>CAJXYJ010000130.1 GCA_913063255.1 uncultured Flavobacteriales bacterium
CAGAAACTTCATTAAACTCACTAAATAAAAAATCACTCATTCTCTACTTTGTTTTTTATACTATCTTGATGCTCTATGATATAAATATCTTCATTTTCTTTCTTTAGATAATATTTCTCACGGGCATATTTTTCAACTTCGTTACTATCTTTCATTTTATCTATAAAAGCCTTGTCATCTTTAATTTCATCTTTATAGATTTCCTTGTTATTTTCAAGTGTTTCTATACTTTTATTTAATTCGTTATGGATAAAATAAGAGTTGGTGTCGAAAAAAAACATCCAGATAGAAAACAATAACACGATGAGAAAATACTTATTACTAAATATTTTCACCCATTTATTATTCATTATTTCTGAAATCTTCTTTTTCAATTTTCTGATAATCTATGGTTAATTACTTTTCGAATTAATTCTACAGCTACCGTATTATACCGATTGGTTGGGATGATAATATCTGCATATTCTTTTGTAGGCTCAATAAATTGTTGATGCATTGGCTTTAGAGTGGTTTGGTATCGATTTAGTACTTCATCTAAATCTCTTCCTCGTTCTGCCATATCTCGTTTTAAACGTCGTATTAACCTTTCGTCACTATCGGCATGTACATAGATTTTAATATCGAATAATTTTCGTATTTCTGGATGGGTTAGTATAAGGATTCCTTCTACTATAATAACTTTTCGAGGATGTGTAGTAAGTGTGTTTCCAGTACGATTATGTTCTACAAAAGAATAAATAGGCTGCTCTATTGCATTCCCTTTTTTAAGTTCTTTTAAATGGTTTACCAATAAATCGAAATCTATTGCTTTTGGATGATCAAAATTAATTTTAACACGATCGTCAAATAGCATATGACTAGTATCTTTATAATAGGAATCTTGAGAAATCACACATACTTCGTCTTTTGGTAGTTCTTCTATAATCTGACTAACAACAGTGGTTTTACCACTACCTGTACCACCAGCAATTCCGATAATAAGCATAAATAAAGGTTTTTACAAAGGTAGTGAGAAATACGGTTTTTTTCCTAAAAATAATATCTCAAACTTAATGTAAGGATTTTTATATTATCTATTTTAGCATTCCATTTTTTATTGGAATTTAAATTATCTCGGGATGTAGCTTAGTCCGGTTTAAAGTGCTGGTCTGGGGGACCAGAGATCGGAGGTTCGAATCCTCTCATCCCGACTACGCCCTCTGTAGCCTTATGGCGTAGGAGGGCTTTTCTTTTATATAAAACAGTAGTTTTATTTATTAAAGTGAAACTTTAATTTGCTACAACACCATGGAGGATAACGAACGAATGAGTAATCCTTTTGCCAAAAATATTAAAATAGTTATCTATTAATAAGCGTATCTTTGCCGCAAATAAAAAAGGGAAAATTTCTTATTCCTTTTTATAAAATCTTATATGTCATTTAACTCTTTAGGTTTATCAAAAGCCTTATTAAAAGCCGTAGATAAACAAGGCTATAATTCTCCATCTGTAATTCAAGAAAAAGCAATTCCTTTAATTTTAGAGGGAAAGGATATTTTAGCATCTGCCCAAACAGGAACTGGGAAAACAGCAGGATTTACGCTGCCAATGCTTCAGATTTTATCGCAAGGGCAGCAATTACGCAAACGCCCTATTCGTGCTTTAGTATTGACTCCAACGCGAGAGTTAGCAGCGCAAGTACATGCTAATGTAAAGTCCTATAGTGAATTTTTAGATATTCGTTCTACAGTTATTTTTGGGGGTGTTAACCAAAGACCCCAAGTATCTACGATTCGTAGAGGTGTTGATGTTCTTGTTGCTACTCCAGGTCGTTTATTAGATTTGCAAAACCAACGATTATTGTCCTTGTCTAACGTCGAAATATTAGTCTTAGATGAAGCGGATAGAATGTTGGATATGGGTTTTCTAAGAGACATTAGAAAGATTATAGATTTAATGCCAAATAAAAGGCAGAATTTATTGTTTTCGGCTACCTTTTCTAAAGAAATTAAAAAACTAGCGAATGAGTTTTTACATCGTCCAGTTTTAGTAGAAGCTGCTCCTCAAAACACTACTGTTGAAGCGATTGAACAAAAGGTTTATCGTGTTGCTAAAGACAAAAAAACTGGTCTTATTATAAAGCTTATTTCTGATGGTAATTGGAAACAAGTGTTGGTTTTTACTAGAACAAAGCATGGTGCAAATCGTCTTTGTCAAAAAATGGTAAGTGCGGGAATAACTGCATCTGCTATACATGGAAACAAATCACAGGGTGCCCGTACCAAAGCTTTGGCAGGATTTAAAAATAATTCTATTCGGGTTTTGGTTGCTACAGATATCGCTGCTAGAGGATTGGATATTCCATTATTGCCCCATGTGATTAATTTCGAATTGCCTAATATTTCTGAAGACTATGTTCATAGAATTGGAAGGACAGGTAGAGCAGGAGCAAAGGGCGAGGCTTTATCATTGGTATGCGCAGAGGAAACAAGCTATCTTAAAGATATTGAAAAATTAGTAGGCTTAAAATTTCCTGTTGAAATCATAGAAGGTTTTGAACCCGATCCTAATGCTTCTACACAGCCAATTAAGCGTGGACAAGGTGGAGGAGGAGGTAATCGGAATTCTGGAAACCGAAATAAATCAAAAAGTACTTCAAGAAATAGTTCAAGAAATTCTTCTAATAAGAGAAATTCTTCAAGATCTTCTAATCGTGGTAGGAGCAGACGCTCTAATGATAATAGGAAATAAAAATGAGCCCTGAATTACGAAATAAAATTATAGAAGTTTGTGATAAAAAGCTAAGCCAAAAAGGTTCTAATGTAGGATTGTCTTTTTATGCTTTTTTTTCGAATAAAAATGAAAACCCAGTTTTACTATTTGAAGCTGCCACTTGGTGGATAAAAACAAATCAACTGGATCACTTTGAAAAGGCTTTAAAAATTAAAGTTTTGATAGAAAAGGAAATGGCTAATTAATTCTAACTCTTTTACCAAGTTCCTGCAGGAGAAAATAAAAAATCAATAGGGTTATCTATGTCATATAAATATTGGTAACCTTTTGTGTCCTTTAAACAGAAGGGCTCTATTAATTTTAGCATATTCGTATAACCATCTGGAGTTAATGCACAATAAAATGTCTGCTTATCGCTACTTAAAATTCCTTCGTCTGTTTTAAAAAGACCAAAAATTAAATTACAATTACGAGGCTCTATAAAATCTACATTAGAAAAGTCTAATCGCTGCTTTTTTAATATCACGGTTTGTATAATTAAGTCTCTTAATTGTATGGCTTGACTTTTATCAAAGTCGTATAATCTTACAACGCTTTCGTCAAATTCATTGACATTATCTATAAAATCTAATTTCATTTATTTTAATTTAACGTGTTTGTATAAGATTTTTCGCATGTTTAAGCGATTAGTTTAGCAAATACAAAACCAACTAGAAAATCCATGAAGATTTTCGTAAGTAAGCTTGCTCTAGCAATTAATTTTATACACTTAAGTTAGCATTTTGTTAATCTTTTTTTTGGATCAAAACGATTTTTTTTACTATAACTATTTTTTTATTCTGAAGTTGAATAAACTTCACTTTTTCTTGTTCCCATAGGTATTCTATAATCCAGCTCTTGTCTTTCAGAAGTATCCAAGTTTCTGGTTTAGAGAAGAATTTTAATGGCTGAGACAAAAAAGTTTCAACCGAAATTTCTATCTCAGGATCGCCACCATCATAGCAAACTATTAGTCTACTTTCTTTTGATAGTATTATTAAGAATTGCTCTCTTATTTTATCTATTAACGAATTATTTGAATTACAATATATAGTATTACAATTTTCCGAATCATCAACATCGATTTGATAATCATACAGACCTGAGTATCCATCACGTTTTCTCATAGGTACATTTGTACTTATCCAATCTAAATTCTCTTGTTTATAATGTATCTGATAGTCAAAACTTTGCTCATCTAAATAATTCAATTGAGAAGAAATTCGATTACTTAAAGTTTTTAAACGAATCTCTTCTTTATGAAGTGATCTTTTCTTTTTCAGTTGCTCTATTTTTTCCTTATCCATTAATGTGGTTTGAACAAAATAATTATCCAAAATTTTAATTTGTCAATTTTGTTTTATTATTTAACTTTAATTGTTTTCACAATGAATGTAACGGTTTAGTGTATGAGAAGCGGCAATAAAATAGTACCACTTTTTAGATAGGTTCAAAAATACAAATAAAAAGCACAAACTATAGGGTTTGTGCTTTCTTAGCTATTACTTATACACGGTGTTCGCAACTGTTATATTTCCTCTTTCTTTCCATCGATAAACAACACGATAGTGTTTGTCATTTTCAATTAGCAAGCATTCAGATTTCATATTTGTTCAGTATTCTTGAAAAAGAAATTATAATACTTATTAAAATATCTGTTGCACCCAATCAGAAATAATATGATCCTTATTTAAATAAAGGAGTGTTATTCCTACAGTATCATATATTCCATGAACTAACACAAGTAATAGTAAGTTATTCCTGTTTTTATTAAATATCATTGCAATACAGAAAGCCCACAAAAATGAAGACACTATTCCAATAGTTCCTTGATAACCGTGAGATACGCCAAAATAGATTGAAGTTATAATTGCTGAGAGTAACCAAGCCTTATTGTTATTACCTAATAACTCAGCTAATGCTTTCATATAATAACCACGAAATAGAAACTCTTCACCAAACGCAGCAAATACCCACATTATGATCATTAAAGCTATATAACCTACAAGGTCACCTCTAACATGATCTAAAGATGACAAATCATATTCGCCAAGAAACATTTTTAGTATGGGGTCCAGTAGTATGTCAAAACCAATAAAAAGTAGTACAGTTATTAGCAAACTCTTTAAAACTGTTTTCCAGCTAATTTTTTTTCCTATCCCGAATCTTGACCAATCAAAATTGCTTCCCCATAGAATTAGAAAGGCAATACCTAGTCCGAAAAAAAAGACGAAATTTCTATCAATAAACCCAAATATTGGCGCAATTAACATCGTAAGAACGACTATATATGGTTTTGTTAAAAAATTGTAAATTTTAATTTTCATTTCTGTTGACATTTTAAAATGATTTAAGCAAAACTAATTTCAATTTAACACTTATTAAAGTAATAGTTTTAAACGCATAGTTATAAGGGACACAAATACATTATCGAGGGATAAAGTGATTTCATCACACTATTAACTAATTAGAATACGCTTATAAGGTTGTTTGTCAACTTCTTTTGTGATGAAGTTTTATATTGAAGTAGCTTGTTTAGTTCTAATAGTTGCTAACATAGAGATAAACCATAAGTGTGTTTATATTTACAATATATACCTACAAATTTACCTGAAAATTATTCTAAATGCTTTGTAATTTTAGAACTCAAGGGTTTGGTGATGGAATAGTAATAATCAATTAACTCACCCTTTGGTCCAATTAAATATTTTTGAAAATTCCATTTAACGGTAGTACTCTTTTTACCGTTTTTAGATTTATCGGTTAACCATAGGTAAAGTGGGTGTTGATTTTTTCCTTTTACATCAATCTTTTCAGTCATTAGAAAGGTAACTCCATAATTGGCTTGGCAAAAAGTTTGTATTTCTTGTGCAGTTCCAGGTTCCTGACTACCAAACTGATTACAAGGGACACCTATTACCATAAGATTTTCATTATAAGTGTCGAATAATTTTTGTAATCCTTCATATTGTCCAGTAAAACCACATTCTGAAGCTACATTAACAAATAAAATATATTGGTCTTTATAAGTCGATAAGTCCAAAGGTTCTCCAGATAATTTATCAATTTGAATATCGTAAATGGATTCTGAAGGGATGTTTTGTGACATAGAATTGGTTAAAAAAGCAAGTAAAAAGCTAAATAAAATGAATGGTTTCATATTTAAAATATAGGATACAAAATTACAAATTTATAGCGCTTAAAACGTATTATTATTCAATTGAATTATCCATAATATCTTTTACCACTTCAGGATTTAATAGTGTTGAGGTATCTCCTAAGTTACTAGTATCACCACCAGCAATTTTTCTTAAAATACGTCGCATTATTTTACCACTTCTGGTTTTTGGTAATCCATTGGTAAATTGAATTTTATCTAATTTCGCTATAGGACCAATATGTTCTGTAATTATTTGATTGATTTCCTTCCGAAGGTTTTCTTGAAGTCTAGAACTACCAGTTTCCTTTAATATAACATAGCCGTACAATGCGTTACCTTTTATATCATGAGGGTATCCAACAATAGCAGATTCTGCAACCGCTGGATGTTCGTTAATAGCATCTTCAATAGGGGCAGTACCTAAATTATGACCAGAAACGATAATTACATCGTCCACTCTTCCTGTAATTCTATAATAACCAGTAGCATCTCGTAAAGCACCATCACCAGTAAAATAGTTATTTTCAAAAGTTGAAAAATAAGTTTCTTTATATCTTTTATGATCACCCCAAATCGTTCTTGCTATCGAAGGCCAAGGGAATTTAATACAGAGTCTTCCCTCTACCTGATTTCCTTTTAACTCCTTTCCTTTATCATCCATTATTGCAGGTTGAATTCCAATAAAAGGAAGCGTAGCATAGGTAGGAATGGTCGGAGTTACATAAGGTATGGGAGAAATCATAATTCCACCAGTTTCGGTTTGCCACCAGGTATCAATCACTGGACTGTTTCGTTTTCCTATATTATCATTATACCAATGCCAGGCTTCTTCGTTGATGGGTTCTCCTACAGAGCCAATAACTTTTAAGGAGGATAAATCGTAATCTTCCACAAATTCTATGTTTTCTTTTGCCAATGCTCTAATGGCTGTTGGTGCCGTATAAAACTGGTTTACTTTATGTTTCTGAATGATATCCCAAAATCTTCCGAAGTCAGGATAACTAGGAACTCCTTCAAACATCACCGTAGTTGCACCATTTGCCAACGGACCATAAACGATATAACTATGTCCTGTAATCCAACCAATATCTGCAGTACACCAATACACATCATCTTCTTTATATTGGAACATATTCTTAAAAGTATAGGAAGTATAAACCATGTAACCAGCAGTGGTATGCACCATCCCTTTAGGTTTTCCGGTGGATCCAGAAGTGTATAATATAAAAAGAGGGTCTTCTGCATCCATTAAAGTAGGCTCACAGTCAGTAGAAGCTTGATCTAATAATGGTTGCAACCATTGGTCTCTTCCTTTCTTCATATATATATCTGAATGGATACGTTTGGCAACCAATACATTTTCTACATCGGGGCAACTTTCTAATGCTTCATTGACGATGCCTTTTAAATCGATGGTCTTTGATCCTCTAAAAGATCCATCTGAAGTAATTACCATTTTGCAATCGGAATCATTAATTCTTGTAGATAATGCAGTGGAAGAAAATCCAGCGAAAACAACAGAATGTATTGCTCCAATACGAGCGCAGGCTAAAACCGATATTGCAAGTTCAGGAATCATGGGAAGATAAATACATACTCGATCTCCTTTATTAATACCTTGTTGTTTTAGAACATTTGCAAACTGATTGACTTTTTTATAAAGGTCATTATAAGTTATGTGTTGTGCTTCTTCATTTGGATCATTAGG
>CAJXYJ010000131.1 GCA_913063255.1 uncultured Flavobacteriales bacterium
ACATTTGTAACCAAATATATCTTTAGTCAAGATCATAAAATGATTTCTAAGCAATATCTAATTACAGGATTGTTTATGGGATTTATTGGTATAGCCATGTCATTGCTTTTTAGACTGCAATTAGCTTGGCCTGATCACCAATTTACAGTTTACGAAATATTTTTAGGAAAATGGGCAGAAAATGGTGTGATGGATCCTAATGTTTACCTTGCTTTGGTGACTATTCATGGTACTATCATGGTGTTCTTTGTGCTAACCGCTGGTTTGAGTGGTACTTTTAGTAATCTATTAATTCCATTACAAATTGGAGCTCGTGATATGGCATCAGGATTTCTTAATATGGTATCTTATTGGCTGTTTTTCTTATCTAGTGTTATAATGGTTCTTTCTTTATTTGTTGAGGCTGGTCCAGCTTCTGCAGGATGGACTATTTACCCGCCATTAAGTGCATTGCCACAAGCGATGCCTGGTTCTGGAGCAGGAATGACATTATGGTTGGTTTCTATGGCTATTTTTATTGCATCCTCATTACTTGGATCCTTAAACTATATTGTAACAGTTATCAACTTACGAACTAAAGGAATGTCTATGACTAGACTTCCTCTTACTATCTGGGCATTTTTTGTAACAGCTATTATTGGGGTTGTATCTTTTCCAGTGTTACTTTCTGCAGCTTTAATGCTAATTATGGATAGAAGTTTTGGAACTTCATTTTTCTTATCAGACATTTATATAGCTGGTGAAGTATTACATAATCAAGGAGGCTCACCAGTTTTATTTGAACATTTATTCTGGTTCTTAGGACATCCAGAAGTATATATAGTAATACTTCCTGCCATGGGTCTGGTTTCAGAAATTATGGCAACTAATTCTCGTAAACCAATATTTGGTTATAGAGCAATGATTGCATCAATTTTAGCAATTGCGTTTCTTTCTACTATAGTATGGGGTCACCATATGTTTATTACAGGAATGAATCCATTTTTAGGATCGGTATTTACTTTTACTACCCTATTAATTGCTATACCATCTGCAGTAAAATCATTTAACTGGATAACCACCTTATGGAAAGGAAATCTTAAAATGAATACTGGAATGTTATTTTCTATTGGTTTTGTTTCTACATTTATTAGTGGAGGATTAACAGGATTAATATTAGGGGATAGTGCTTTAGATATTAACGTTCACGATACGATGTTTGTAGTTGCACACTTTCATTTAGTGATGGGAATATCTGCTCTTTATGGTCTTTTTGCTGGTGTTTATCACTGGTTCCCAAAAATGTTTGAAGGTAAAATGCTAAATAAGAAACTTGGGTATATCCACTTCTGGATTACCGCGATAGGAGCTTATGGAGTATTCTTCCCTATGCATTTTACAGGAATGGCAGGATTACCAAGACGTTATTATACCAATACCAACTTTCCATACTTTGATGATTTAACAGATATTAATGTTGTGATTACGTTTTTTGCATTCTTTGCAGCAGCAGGACAACTAATATTTTTATATAACTTCATCAACTCTATGTTCAATGGTAAAGTAGGTTCTAAAAACCCTTGGAATGCTACAACATTAGAATGGACAGCAGAAGTAAAACATATTCACGGTAACTGGGATGGGCCAATTCCTGAAGTTCACCGTTGGTCTTATGATTATAGTAAGATGAATAAAGATGATAGTGATTACGTAATTGCTGGACAAGATTTTGTTCCACAACACATACCTCTTCAAGATAACGAAGAAGAACTATCTCACTAATAAATAATAATATTTATAAAAAAGCCTTTTCTGAATAAGAAAAGGCTTTTTTAATTTTTAGCATTATGGTTTACTAACGATTCGTATATTTGAAATATGAATGAAAACCTTGATCCTACCGATATTAATTATACTCCCGAAGAGCAAGAAGTAGAAAACGTATTACGTCCATTATCTTTTGATGACTTTTCTGGACAAGATCAAGTACTTGAAAACTTAAGCATTTTTGTTGAAGCTGCGAATCTAAGAAACGAAGCGCTAGATCATACATTATTTCATGGGCCACCGGGTTTGGGAAAAACAACATTAGCACATATTCTTGCAAATGAATTGGAAGTAGGGGTTAAAGTCACCTCAGGACCTGTATTAGATAAACCTGGAGATTTAGCTGGATTACTTACCAACCTTGAAGAACGAGACGTCCTTTTTATCGATGAGATACATAGACTAAGCCCAATTGTAGAAGAATATCTTTACTCTGCAATGGAAGATTATAAAATTGATATTATGATAGAGTCTGGACCCAACGCTCGGTCGGTACAGATTAATTTAAATCCATTTACATTGGTAGGAGCAACTACCCGTTCAGGATTACTTACTGCTCCAATGCGTGCAAGGTTTGGAATATCATCACGTTTGCAATATTATAATACAGAAATACTTACCACTATAGTTCAGCGAAGTGCATCCATATTAAATGTGCCCATAAGTATGGAGGCTGCTATAGAAATTGCTGGAAGAAGTAGAGGAACTCCTCGTATTGCGAATGCATTATTAAGAAGAGTTAGAGATTTTGCACAAATAAAAAGTGATGGAAAAATTGAAATTAAAATTTCAAGATATGCCTTAGAAGCATTAAATGTAGATGCTCATGGCTTAGATGAAATGGATAATAAAATATTAAGTACCATTATCGATAAATTTAAGGGAGGTCCAGTTGGTGTTTCTACTATTGCAACAGCAGTTAGTGAAAGTGTAGAAACTATAGAAGAAGTGTATGAACCTTTTTTAATCCAGCAAGGATTTATCATGAGAACACCTCGTGGAAGAGAAGTTACCGAAGCAGCATATAAACATTTAGGTAAAATAAAAGGCCCAACTCAAGGGGGGTTGTTTTAAAGTGATATTTTTTAATATATTGAGATTGTCAGGCTGAGCGCAGTCGAAGCCCTTATTTAGCGTCATGTTTAATTACTATGTTTACATTCTAAAATGCTCAGATGATTCTTTTTATACAGGAATATCAAATAATTTGAATAGTAGGTTTAAAGATCATAAATCAGGTTATAATAGAAATTCTTACACTTTTAAACGAAGACCATTAACACTTGTTTATCACTATAAATTTAATGATGTTTTAGAAGCCATCTGTTTTGAAAAGAAAATAAAAGGATGGACACGGGCTAAGAAAATAGCTTTAATTAATGGTGATTTTGAAATGCTTCAAATTCTATCTGAATGTAGAAACGCTACACATTATAAGTATAATAAATAACTAGGCCTTCGACTGCGCTCAGGCTGACAAATAGCTAGAAATTAAATTGCTCTCAAGAACAAACCATACCAAACTAATTAAAGCAGAAACAAAACGTCTCGGTTTTTTATCCTGTGGAATTAGCAAAGCTGAATTTCTAGAAGAAGAGGCACCTCGTTTAGAAACTTGGTTAACTAAAAACATGCATGGCGAAATGTCCTATATGGAGAATCATTTCGACAAGCGGTTAGATCCAACAATATTAGTTCCAGATTCAAAAAGTGTAATTTCATTACTGCTAAATTATTTTCCTGAAAAACAACAAAGAGAAGATTCGTATAAAATTTCAAAATATGCATACGGAACAGATTATCACTTTGTAATTAAAGATAAACTTAAAAGTCTGTTTAATTTTATACAAGAAGAAATAGGGGATGTGTCTGGGCGTGTATTTGTAGATTCTGCTCCAGTTTTAGATAAGGCTTGGGCAGCAAAAAGTGGATTGGGATGGATTGGAAAGCATAGCAATCTAATAACAAAAGATACAGGCTCATTTTATTTTATTGCAGAACTTATCTTAGATTTAGATTTGGAATACGATTTTGCAACGACAGATCATTGTGGAACTTGCACTGCTTGTATTGATGCTTGCCCAACACAAGCAATTGTGGATCCTTATGTAGTAGATGGCAGCAAATGTATTTCGTATTTTACAATTGAATTAAAAAATGAAATCCCTTCCCAGGTTAATGGACAATTTGAAGATTGGATGTTTGGTTGTGATATCTGTCAAGATGTATGTCCTTGGAATCGTTTTAGTAAATCGCATAATGAGCCTTTATTTAATGCAAACCCTTTATTATTATCTCATTCAAAAAAAGATTGGGAAGAACTCACCGAAGAAGTTTTTCAGAATATTTTTAAAAAAAGCCCAATAAAGCGAACAAAATATTCAGGACTAATTAGAAATATTGAGTACCTTAAAAACAGTAATAAAGAGCTGTAAGTCTTATTCTTTATCCTTTCTTACGTAACTTTGCAAATCACTTTAATGAGTAATTAATTCTTCAATAATTATGAGTAAACAAAGTAAACGTCGAGAAGCCCTTATTTATCATGCAAAGCCAAAACCTGGAAAAATAGAGGTTGTTCCTACTAAAAAATACGCTACTCAGAGAGACCTTTCTTTGGCATATTCTCCTGGTGTTGCAGAACCTTGTTTGGAAATTGAAAAGGAAATAAACAATGTCTATAAATATACCAATAAAGGAAATTTGGTGGCAGTGATATCTAACGGGACTGCGGTTTTAGGTTTAGGGAACATTGGTCCAGAAGCTTCTAAACCTGTGATGGAAGGAAAAGGCTTATTATTTAAAATATTTGCAGATATAGATGTTTTTGATATTGAAGTGGATACACAAGATGTGGATGCTTTTATTGAAACAGTAAAAAATATTGCACCTACTTTTGGAGGAATTAATTTAGAAGATATAAAAGCTCCTGAAGCATTTGAGATTGAAACTCGATTAAAAGATGAGCTGGACATTCCAGTAATGCATGATGACCAACATGGAACAGCAATTATTTCGGCCGCAGCATTATTGAATGCTGTAGAAATAGCAGAAAAAAAAATGGAGGAGGTCTATGTGGTGATTAGTGGTGCTGGTGCTGCTGCTACTTCATGTACTAAACTGTATAAGGCTTTTGGAGTTAAAGCAGAGAATATAGTGATGTTAGATAGTAAGGGGGTAATTAGAAAGGATAGAGAAGATCTTAGCGTTGAAAAATCTGAATTTGCTACCTCTAAGGATATTCATACATTAGAAGATGCTATTAAAAATGCCGATGTATTTGTTGGTTTGTCGATAGCTGATATTTTAACTCCCGAGATGTTAAAATGCATGAACAATAACCCTATTGTTTTTGCTTTAGCAAACCCAAACCCTGAAATTAATTATAACATTGCTATAAAAACAAGAGATGATATAATTATGGCAACTGGAAGGAGCGATCATCCTAATCAGGTAAATAATGTATTGGGGTTTCCTTTTATTTTTAGAGGAGCTTTAGATGTAAGAGCGACAAAAATAAATGAAGCAATGAAAATAGCTTCAGTTAAAGCTTTGGCAGCTTTAGCAAAAGAGAATGTTCCAGAACAAGTAAATATTGCTTATGGTGAAACAAAATTGATTTTCGGAAGAGATTATATTATCCCTAAACCTTTTGACCCGAGACTTATTGGGACAATTCCTGTAGCAGTAGCTAAAGCTGCTGTAGAAAGTGGAGTCGCTAAAGAACCTATTAGTGATTGGGCAGCATATGAAGAAGAGTTGTTTGATAGAATGGGGAATGACAATAAAATCTTGCGACTATTGCATAACCTTGCAAAGTCAAATCCTAAAAAGATAGTTTTTGCTGAAGCTGATCATTTAGATGTATTGAAAGCTGCTCAAATTGTTTTAGAAGAAGGAATAGGTGTTCCGATATTATTGGGAAGAAAAGAAATTATTCTCGAGCTCATGAAAGAAATCGAATTTGAGGAAGATGTCGAAATTATAGATCCTAAAAGCGATGAACAATTAGATAAATTAAATGAGTACGCAAAAATTTATTGGTCAAATAGACACAGAAAAGGGGTAACGCTATATGCTGCGCAAAAGCTAATGCGGGAACGAAATTATTTTGCTTCTATGATGGTGAATGAAGGAGATGCAGATGCTATGATTTCTGGTTATTCAAGATCTTATCCAGTGGTTATAAGACCAGTTTTAGAAACTATTGGAAAATTTGAAGGGGTTAATAGAATTGCAACTACTAATTTAATGCTTACTAAAAGAGGTCCTTTATTTTTATCAGATACATCCATAAATATTGATCCTACAGCTAAGGAATTGGCTAACATTGCACAAATGACGAATTATACCATCAAAATGTTTGGTATTAAGCCAGTAATAGCAATGATTTCGTATGCAAATTTTGGATCTTCAAAACACCCACAGGCAAAAAAGGTAAAACAAGCGGTTGAGTATTTGCATAAGGTTTCTCCAGATACTGTTGTTGATGGTGAGCTTCAAACAGACTTTGCATTGAATTCTAAGTTACTTAAAAAGGCATTTCCTTTTTCAAAACTTGCTGGAAAAAAAGTAAACGCTTTAATTTTTCCAAATTTAGATTCAGCAAATAGTAATTATAAATTATTAAAAGAAATGGAAGGAGTAGAGTCTATAGGTCCAATTATGTTGGGGATGAAAAAAGCTGTTCACATTCTTCAATTAGGAGCAAGTGTTGAAGAAATGGTTAATATTGCAGCTGTTGCAGTTGTTGATGCACAACAAAAAGAATCTCAAGAAAATGAACTTCAAAAAGGAATTTAAGAAAGAGATTTTTAGCTTTTTTGAAGATGGCAGATGCAAATAATTATATTATATTTGAAACATCAACCTTAAATAGCCAATGATAACCCATATACAGGGAAGATTAGTTGAAAAAAACCCGACAAATATAGTTATAGACTGTAATGGTGTTGGGTATTATATTAATATATCATTGCATACATTTTCACAGCTTCCTACAGAAGAGCAAGTAAAACTGTTTACTCATTTGCAAGTTCGGGAAGATTCGCATACATTATACGGGTTTTCAAGTATAGTAGAGCGTGAAATATTTAGGTTGTTAATTTCAGTTTCTGGAGTTGGGGCAAGTATAGCTAGAACAATGCTGTCTTCGTTATCTCCAGAGCAAGTAATGGAAGCTATTGCGCAAAACGATTTAGTAACCATACAATCAGTAAAAGGAATTGGATCTAAAACAGCACAGAGAGTAGTTTTAGATTTAAAAGATAAAATATTAAAAGTTTATGGCTTAGATGATGTTTCAATAGTTTCAAGCAATACTAATAAAAATGAAGCGTTATCAGCTTTAGAAACCTTAGGATTTGCTAGAAAACAAGCTGAAAAGGTTTGCAGTACAATCGTAAAGCAAGATCCAGAAGCGTCTGTTGAAACTATCATTAAATTAGCTTTAAAAAAATTATAACAATTGGGCTTTAAAAATTACGATGTAAAGAATAGTGTAATTAGACTTTTATTAGTTTTAGCTATTACAATAAGCAGTTTTTCAACTGGATATTCACAAGACACAACAAGTACTGGTTATTCCGTAGGGCGTATGGACCTGCCAGACCCTACTAG
>CAJXYJ010000132.1 GCA_913063255.1 uncultured Flavobacteriales bacterium
AAAAAATTAGATGCTGCAAAAAGTGACTATTCATTAGCGATGAACAAACTATCTACAGGTAGAGGTAATTTAGTTAATAGTGTAGAAAAAATTAAAAAATTAGGCGCTAAAGCTAAAAAATCTCTACCAGAGGTCATATTAAAACGTGCTGAAGAGGAGAATTAAAGCTTCACTATTTTCTTTACAATAGATTGATTTTCGGTTTGGATTTTCGCTAAATATATGCCACTTTTTAGTTCTGAAATGTCTATCTGAGTTGTAGTTGAAGTAAACTCTGTACTCAACACTTTTTCTCCTAAAACATTATAAAATGTAATAGTTCCATTACTTGTATATGGCAATTTAAGATTTACAGTTTTTGATACTGGGTTTGGAAAAAGTACTGTTTTGGAAATATCCTTATCTTCATTAGACAATAATAAATAAGAAAAAATCTCTTCAATTTGCAATGTTCCGGTTACCAATTTACCTTCAAATGAGATGTTTTCATTATGGAAAATTTTAAATTCTATAACATCTTCAAATAACTCAATTACTATAGCATGAATCTCATCATAAGTCATTCCAGTAGTATCGTTTATTACCGTAAGGTTATAATAACCCAAATAGTCTATATCATAACTTTGCTGATATATACCCCAATCGCTTAACGCAGGTACAATTATGGGCTCTGTAGTAACTACCATATAGCCATTGGCACCAGTAAATCCATATCGTAAATGCAGATCGAAATCATTATCATTTTTCATAAAAATCTCATCGATATTGATTAAATACTCTTCGCCTACTGCATCATAAAAAAAATTCCCTACCCATTCCGTAGAATTTATGATTGTCATTTCTCCAACAGGAGTATTTGTAGCATCACATTCTTTTTGTAAAAATAAATCAGGAGTATTTCCTTCAACAGTTAATAACGTGATAGAGCCGTCTTTATTTGTCCATCCCTGCAAGGTTCCATCTTCAAAATCACTAAAAAAAGATTGTGAAAATAAAATAGAACTAAATAAAAAAGAAACTAATAATACAAACCTAGCTTTCATAATATATAATTTATCTAAAGTTACAAATTTTAAAATAAAGCTATCAATTTTGTAAGTTTGTCTTTTAAAATATTCAAAAATGAAAAAAGTCCTTTTTAAAATTTTAGCCGCTATTTTAATTATCGCTATCGCATGGTTTGCCTTTATTTTTTATGTTCCTTATAGTGAAGGCACACGATCTGGTGAGTTGATTAAAATTAGCAATAGAGGTGTTATTTTTAAAACCTGGGAAGGTGAAATTAGCCAAGGTATTAGTGGCGCTCAAATCTTCTCCTTTTCTGTATTAGATAAAGACAAAAAAGTAATTGAAAACTTAAAAGAGTTTCAAGGAAACTACGTGAAAGTTAGTTATATAGAGCGATATGACTCTTTTTTCTTTTGGGGAGATACTAAATATTTTATTACTGATGTTCAGAAAGAAAACTCTCCTCACTTCAATACCAATTAAAATACTCTAACTAAATTAAAACCGAAGAAGAAATCTCCATCTGCCCAGTCTCCTTCCCCTTTTACAATAAAACCTTCCTCAAACATTGCTTGCGCATTGGTGAAGTGCACTTGAAACACATGACCTCCAGTTTCTATATCTGCACCAATGGATAAGGGATTATTATAAACAGAATTACTGTTCCTATTTAGATGGATTCCATAGTCCAAATTGATACTTACTCTTTTAGAAATTTTATATCTTCCTCCTAATCCTATTGCAAACTGATCGTTTTCTTCATCATAAGCAATTGTAGTACCATCACCTTGATCTACATAACTACGAGTAGCTAAATTTTCATGAATATAACTTGGTGCTACTAACAAGGAAAGGTTTTCATTAAATTTTCTTGAAACCAAAATTTGTGAGGTATACGTTAACTTATCTTGAAAATCTATGTTTGGATAATTATCCTCTTTTAAAGAGGTATTCACCGTAACCAAATTATAACCAACAATAGATACTGGGAATCCGTTTTCCTCTTGTGGCTTTAGTCTATATTTTGCGTGAAGCCCATATTTTTTATCTTTTGAACTTCGAGCTATTCCAATATTTAACCAATCTGTAAAACCGTAAATAAATTTAATTTGGGTCACTGAGTAATCCAAGCCAAAAAAATCATCGATACCATTTTTTACCGAACCAAAACGATGAGCCACTATTAAATAAAAATCTTTTTTATTTGCCAGTTTAGTACTTTCAAAATTAACAATCTTAAGAGATTTAAAAACAGAAGATACCGTCTTATCTATAGTAACATCTCCTTCTAATTCGTCTAAAAGATCTTCCTGTGAAAAAACTAAAAAAGGAAGTAATATTAATAATAGTGTGATTTTTTTCATGAAAGTTGGTTATTTTATGATCGTAGATTGGTCAAGTTTAGCGATTTCAAAAAGGTCGTCGTAGCCTATACATCTTCCCTTTATGGTAATTTTGTCTTTTAAATTTACTCCTTGTACTTCAGTATCAAAACTACAAAGCACACTGTCATCTAATGTTATAGATTTTAAATCTATTTCAGTGACTTCTCCTGATACCTGTACTGTATTATTTAATATTTCTTCAGACTTATTGTCTTTAAAAAAAACAACTAATTCTGAAGCAGAAACCGATATTTTAGCTTCTTCCATTTTAATATCTCTATGATCTTGATACATATAATTGTATGCAAAATAAGCTGCTAAGATCAATAATACTATAGCTATTAATAATTTAGTTTGCTTTTTCATAAATTCGTTTTTAAGATTTACTTTTTAGTATAAAATTAGCCGACACATTTACTTCTTCAGCAATTTTACT
Organism: uncultured Flavobacteriales bacterium; assembly: GCA_913063255.1. Taxonomy (GTDB): domain Bacteria; phylum Bacteroidota; class Bacteroidia; order Flavobacteriales; family Flavobacteriaceae; genus Marifrigoribacter. The sequence goes on from CAJXYJ010000132.1 coordinate 2,830, forward strand.
ACTCACGATACTTGGAATTTCAATATCAAAATCTCCAGGCTTTAAAACAAAAATAGTAGAAAGGTAAATTGTATTCTCTACCATTTTAATAGACGCTGGCACTTCTATAGATTTATCTACACCATGCATAGTAATTACCCCCTTTACAGTAAAGGTTTTATCGTTTTCGTCTAATTGAGAAATATCAAAGTCTTCTATATTTCCTTTAAAAGTAGTCTTCGGAAACTTTGAAGTTTCTGCATAATTTTCATTAAAATGCTCTTCCATTAAAGCTACTTTAAATCTAAAACCCTTCATTAATGCCAAACTTGCAAATTCTCCAGTACTTTTTAAAATAGCACTTACATTTTCGTTTTTTGCATTAACTTCTTCAAAAGAGGGGACAGATGCTTCAAAATTTATCACCCCTGTTTTGGTAATAAATTTATCTTGTGCATTCATAAAATTAAATACACTAAAAACACATAACAAAGCAATAATTATCTTTTTCATAGTTTTATATTTTAATTTTCTAATAAACCATCTTCTTCCCATTTAGAAAATAATTCTCTTTGAGGTTGAGAAAGTGGTGGTCCACCTAGTGGCATAAGACCCTCTTCTTCAGCACCTCTATTTATTCTATCTAAAAGCCCTCTGTCTAATACCGCTTCTTTTACATTATTATAAGTCACTAAAGGCATAGGTGCTCCATTTTGAGGTGGGTTACTATGGCAGCTTATACAATTATTGTCAATGATTGATTTTATGTCCAAATAAGTAACAACTTCTGGAATTGGTTCGTCATCAGCTACAATATCATCAAAGGTACTTTGTGTACAACTGGTAATAGAAATGACATTAAGTGCCATAAATAAATAAAATAAGGTGGGTTTTTTCATCCGTTGTTTTTAATAATATTTGAAGATAACAATATAAAAATAAAATTTCCTTTTCAAAAATTAATATGTTTCAAATTAAAACTAGGATTTAGTTCTAGCATTAATCTTTAAATCATTTAATTTTAGGAGTTTAAAAAAGCTTAGTTTTTTTCAAAAGTCAAATAATCTGTTCCACCATTTCCACCACTAATGTGGATCAATTCAATTTTAGTATCTGTTCTTAAAATGATGTCCCAATCTTCTGTCAATTCTTCGAAATCTTGAGGGCTTGCGAAAGAAATATTAAAATCCAAATCATCTATACTGTCATCATTGCTATTGCTGTCAGTAATACTCCAAAATCCATTATGGGTTGCATTTCCATTTTCTGCTACAAGAGAATTACTAGAGCCAAAAATAAATACATAACCACTAAAATTATTGGTTTCATCATCCCCGGAGTCAATAAATTTTGTTACCCTCCAAGTCCCTGCTCGTAAAGTGTTTTCAATATTGGTCTGATTTGTATCTGAATTTGAATTGTCATCATCGTCATTAGAACAAGATGAAACTGTAAAGATTAAAACAAATACTAGTAAGGATTTAAAAAATAATGTTTTCATTTTTGTTGGTTTTATTTATAAGTAAATCTAGATTAAAGGTGGTAACAAAGAACTGTCACCATATTTAATAGTAAGACAATTAAAAAATAGAATACCCTACTTTTTTTTAAAAAAATAAAACTTGAATACTTATAAAATTTATTATTTACTTAAGTACATTTTTCTACGAGAATAAAGTTCGTAAAACTCATCATCTTTTAAGCTATCTATAAATAAAATACTTTCTCCAGTACTTTTCATTTCGGGGCCAAGTTGCTTATTAACATTAGGAAACTTATTAAAACTAAAGACAGGTTGCTTAATTGCATATCCATTTAATTCTGGATTAAAATCAAAATCTGTTACTTTATTATGACCTAACATCACTTTGGTTGCATAATTAACATATGGTTCTCCATAGGCTTTCGAAATAAAAGGAACGGTTCTAGAAGCTCTAGGATTGGCTTCAATAATGTAAACCATATCGTTTTTTATAGCAAACTGAATATTTATAAGCCCTACAGTATTTAAAGCCAAAGCAATTTTTTTAGTATGGTCTTTAATTTGTTGCATTACAAACTCTCCTAAATTGAAAGGTGGCAAAGTTGCATTAGAATCACCTGAATGTACTCCACAAGGCTCAATATGTTCCATTATACCTATAATATAAACATTCTCTCCATCACATATGGCATCTGCTTCTGCTTCAATAGCACCCTCTAAATAATGATCTAATAACAATTGATTACCAGGCATTCTAATTAACAAATCAACTACATGCTTTTCTAATTCATCCTTATTGATTACAATTTTCATTCCTTGACCTCCTAAAACATAGGAAGGTCTTACCAAAATTGGAAAATCTAATACATCAGCAATTGCTAAAGCTTCATCTGCTGTTGTTGCAATATCAAATTGTGGGTAAGGAATATTATTCTCTTTTAATAGTTTTGAAAAATGACCTCTATCTTCAGCTAAATCAAGTGATTCAAAGCTTGTTCCTATAATTTTTACACCATATTTTGTTAGTTTTTCAGCTAACTTTAATGCCGTTTGCCCTCCTAATTGAACAATTACCCCTTCCGGTTTTTCATGCTTAATGATGTCATAAATATGTTCCCAAAAAACAGGTTCAAAATATAATTTATCAGCTGTATCAAAATCTGTAGAAACTGTTTCTGGATTACAGTTAATCATAATAGTTTCATAACCGCATTCTGCTGCTGCTAAAACTCCATGGACACAACAATAGTCAAACTCTATACCTTGCCCAATTCTATTGGGTCCAGATCCTAAAACAATGATTTTCTTTTTATCAGAAACAACACTTTCATTATCTGAATAACGACTACCATCTGCAGTTTCCATATCACTTTCAAAAGTTGAATAATAATAAGGGGTTTTGGCTTTAAATTCTGCTGCACATGTATCTACTAATTTAAAAACACGATTGACATTCATTTCTTCGCGCTTATTATAAACTTTGCTTTCTAGACATCCTAACATATGAGCTATTTGTCTGTCACCATAACCTTTTTGCTTTGCTTCAAGCATTAAGTCTCGGTCAATTGTATCTATAGTATAAGTAGAAATTTCTTTTTCTAATTGGAATAATTCTTCATATTGTTTTAAATACCACATATCAATTTTTGTGATATCATAAATCTTGCTTAATGGAATCCCTATAGCAATGGCATCATAAATAGCAAAAACCCTGTCCCAACTTGCATTAGTTAATTTATCTATAATTTGATTGTAATCTGTATATCCTTTACCGTCGGCACCTAAACCATTTCTTTTAATTTCTAAAGATTGTGTTGCTTTATGTAAAGCCTCTTGGAAAGATCGCCCAATTCCCATCACCTCACCAACAGATTTCATTTGTAATCCTAAAGTTCTATCTGAGCCTTCGAATTTATCAAAATTCCAACGTGGTATTTTTACAATTACATAATCTAATGTAGGTTCAAACAATGCGGATGTAGATTTTGTAATCTGATTTTCTAATTCATCTAAAGTATATCCAATCGCTAATTTTGTAGCCACTTTTGCAATAGGATAACCTGTTGCTTTACTCGCTAATGCTGATGAACGAGAAACACGTGGATTAATTTCTATAGCAATAATATCTTCATTTTCATCAGGTGAAACTGCAAACTGCACATTACATCCACCTTCAAAATCACCAATAGAACGCATCATATGTATTGCCATATCACGCATTTTCTGATAGGTTTTATCAGATAATGTCATTGCTGGTGCCACTGTAATAGAATCTCCAGTATGAATTCCCATTGGATCCATATTTTCGATAGAGCAAATAATAACAACGTTATCATTTTTATCACGCAATAACTCCAACTCATATTCTTTCCAGCCCATCATTGCTTTATCAATCATCACCTCATGGATTGGTGATGCTTCTAGACCTCTGCTTAGTAGTTCATCAAAATCTTCTGCTTTATAAACAATAGATGCCCCAGCTCCTCCTAAAGTATAAGAAGAACGGATTACTAATGGAAAACCATATTCTTGTGCAATTTCTTTTCCTTTTAAGAAAGATGTTGCTGTAGCTTGAGGTGCCATTGGCACACCAATTTTTAACATTAATTCTCTAAACTGCTCTCTATCTTCAGTAATATTGATGGCGTTAATATCAACACCAATTAATTTTACTCCAAAATCATCCCAAATTCCTTTTTCATCTGCTTCAATACATAAATTTAATGCAGTTTGGCCACCCATTGTAGGCAATACCGCGTCAATTTGAGGATGCTCTTTTAAAATTTGAATAATTGATTTTGTATTCAAAGGCAACAAATAAATATGATCAGCCATAGAAGGATCAGTCATAATAGTTGCTGGGTTAGAATTGATTAAAATAGTTTCAATTCCGTCTTCATTTAGCGAACGCAATGATTGTGTTCCAGAATAATCAAATTCACAAGCTTGTCCAATAACTATTGGCCCTGAGCCAATAATTAGTACAGAAGTAAGATTTTTGTTTTTTGGCATTTGTAAGGTGCTTTTTTTCTTGCGGTAAAATTACGATAGATTAGGGTATAAAAAAAAGGTGTTGCTCTAAGAACAACACCTTTTTATATGTATTTAT
>CAJXYJ010000133.1 GCA_913063255.1 uncultured Flavobacteriales bacterium
CCACAACAGGAATTTACCTATGTAAAAGTTGCACCTGGTGAAGGCCTATATACTTGGATAGATTATAATGATAATGGGATTCAAGAATTGGAAGAATTTGAAGTTGCTCAATTTCAAGATGAAGCAGAATATGTGAGAATATTGTTGCCAAATCAGGTATTTGTAAAAGTTAGGGAAACTAAATTTAGTCAACTCCTTACATTAAATCCACAACATTGGTCCACGCAGAATGGATTTAAAAAGATTGTCTCTCATTTTTACAATCAGACGTCCTATTTAATAGACAAAAAAGCAAAACGGGATAACGATGTTTTTATCATCAACCCTTTTGAAGATGTTGGGGAGGATGAATTATCCCAAATAAGTAATTTCAGAAATGCGTTCTATTTTAATCGAGGGAAACAAAAATTTACAACTACCTATACTTTCCTTTCCACTACCAATAGAAATTTCTTATCGATTGGCTTAGTCCAGGCAAAGCTTAAAAGCCATCAGCTTAATTTTAATCATAAAATATGGGTTAATTGGCTACTAAATTTAAGAGGAACTTTAGGAAATAACGAAAGTCTAACAGAGAATTTTGAAAGCAGAAATTATACTTTAGATTCCTACGAATTAAGCCCTAAAATATCTTATTTATTAAATTCTCAAACACGTTTCGATGTATTTTATCAATTTTTAAATAAAGAGAACGTGATAGGTGAAATGGAGCAATTAGACCAGCAAAAAATTGGCGTTTCTTTTTCCTATTCCAATTTTCAGAAAATTTCCTTAAATGGAGAGTTCAACTATATTGATAATGATTTTGTAGGCAATGCTTTCTCTCCAGTGGGTTATCAAATATTAGAAGGCTTACAGCCCGGTGTTAATTTAACTTGGCGATTTTTACTTCAGAAAAAAATCACCAAGTTTTTAGATGCGAATCTTTCTTATTCTGGAAGAAAGAGTGAAACTTCAAAAACAATCCATACTGGAAGTATACAACTAAGAGCTTATTTTTAATTAAAATGAGTATCCTTTTGGTGGAAACAAATCGTCTTTTCCCTAACAATCATTTTTCAGTTAATTATAAATAACTAAACATTAATGGTTTCAAAATTAAAAATGTATTTTTAGCTTTACTTTTTATAAGTTTAAAACCTAATCGATAACACTTTAACAAACCATTTACAAATGAAGAAACTATTACTATTATTACTTTTTTTTACTGTTAATTGCTTTTCTCAAGTAACAAACCAAGGGAAACCTCAAAGCTGGAAAACATTAGATAATCCTCAAAACATTCATTCTAATATCTTACCAAGTTTTGATTTAAAGACTATTCAGGAGGAAGATATTATTAATGATGCCCTAAATGACAAACCTTGGCGATTTGGTTATATGCATAGTATAGACTTAGGTTTTGAACAAGGCCAATGGGATACTTTGGATAATGGAGATCGAATTTGGAGAATTTTAATATCATCTCCAGAAGCACTTTCCTTAAATGTTATTTTTGATGATTTCTACCTTCCTGAAGGAGGAACCGTTTATCTCTATAACAATGAAAAAACAGATCTTTTAGGAGCTTATACTTCCGTACAAAACCAAGAAAGTGGCATTTTAGGTACATGGCTTGTTAAAGGAGATTCTCTATGGATTGAATATTATGAACCTTCTAGTGTATCTGGTCAAGGTAGATTACACATCGCAAAGGTAACCCATGGCTATAGAAATGCTGAAAGCTTTAATTTAACAAGGGGCTTAAATAATTCTGGGCATTGTAACCTTGATGTGGATTGCCCTATAGGTACAGATTGGCAAGCTCATAAAGACAACAACAAAAAATCTGTAGGCTTACTATTAACTGGCTCTAGTCTTTGTACTGGTGCATTGGTTAATAATACAGAAAATGATGGAACTCCTTATTTTTTAACTGCTAATCACTGTTATAGCAATCCAGATGCTTGGTCTTTTAGGTTTGGATGGATAAGCCCTAATCCTGTTTGTGCATCAGATGATAACAGTACAGATAGTACTACTAATATGACCATAAGTGGCGCTACTTTAAGAGCTAAAAATGAAACATCTGATTTTTGTTTAGTTGAAATCAATAGTGCCATACCGAATGATTGGGGTAGTGTTTGGGCTGGATGGGATAAATCAGATAATTTTCCACTTTTCCAAGTAGGCATTCACCATCCTAGTGCAGATATTATGAAAGTTTGCCGAGATGATGATCCTGCAATAAAAGAAGTAAATGATGGTGCACAAACTTGGGAAATAACCGGAGGATCTAACGGAGGTTGGGAACTAGGCGTTACAGAAGGAGGATCTTCAGGATCCCCTCTATTTGACCAAGACGGAAAAATTATTGGTCAATTATCGGGTGGAACCGCTGGTTGTTCTGGAACAAATAATAATGGTGAATACAATTATTACGGTCGTTTTGGAGTGTCTTGGGATACTGGAACAACTCCCGAAACTCGTCTTAAGGAATGGTTAGACCCATCAGGATTAAATCCTGACATCATAGATAGCTATCCTCCCTTAGAAACCTATGTTTTAGATGGAGCTGTAACTGTTTTTATAAAAGGAATAAATTGTGCTAACACAGAAGTAGAACCTACAATAACACTTACTAATTATGGTTCTGGAGAAATTACAAACGCAACTATAGAATGGAATCTAGATGGGGGTGTTACCCATGAAATTAATTTTAATGGAAATCTAGTACAATATGAATCTGAAGAATTTAATTTAGGATCCTTAACACTTTCTGTAGGTGTACATGAAATAAATGCTTCTTTAACCAGTGTAAATGGTGGAACAGATGAAAATATAAGTAATGATAATGTAAGTGAATCCATAGAAGTTTTTGATTTAGACACTTATGACACTACACAGGTACATTTAGAATTATTAACAGATGATTATTCCGGAGAAACATCTTGGGAATTTAGAAGCCCAGACGGAGCCATACTTTATAGCTTTGGTCCTTATGAAGAAGATGTAGATGATAATACTGTGTTCAATTATTCTTTTGATGTAGCTTATAATGAATGTTATGTCTTTGAGATTTTTGACACTTATGGTGATGGTATCTGTTGTGGATTCGGAAATGGATACTATACGCTTACAACAGACGATGACACTGAAATTGCAAGTGGTGGGGAGTTTGAATTTAGTGAACTTATAGAAGATATGGCAATTGACGAACCTCTTGGAGTTGATGATTTCTTAGCTCAAAATCTAATTATGTTTCCAAATCCAGCTCAAGATATATTAAACGTTAACATTAAAGATGGGAATGGAGATTTAGATTATTTTATTATCAACATTCTTGGACAGGAAGTAAAAAATGGATCTCTAATTAATGGTATGAATACTATTTTAGTGGATGATTTTATTAGTGGCCTTTATTTTATAAAAATTAGAGACAATACGACAAATAAATTTGTGGTAAATAAATTAATTATAGAATAAATAGCTTTCTAGAAAACAAGTTTAAGAGCTTATTTCTAAAACAAAAAAACCGCTAAGTGTATAACTTAGCGGTTTTTATTTTTTTTAAAAAACTAAACTTATTTTACAATAATCTTAGCTGTTTTATAGGTTTTAGAATTTCTATCTCCCATTTTAATAAAATATACCCCAGCATCAGCATAAGACATATCTAATTTATAGTTATAACTATTTCCTTCTTTTTCTAAATTATTAAAAGCAAGAGTTTGCCCTAATATATTAGAAATTGCAATAGAAGCTACACCATCAAATTCAGTAGTCAAAGAAATATCAAATTGGTTATTAGCTAAAGTAAGAACCATTAGATCAGCAGCAACAATGTCTTGATCTACTGTTCCTAACACTCCCATATTTGCTGAATAGTCTTCTGTTTCTCCATATTGCGTTTCTTCACAAGCATCATCAGGTACTGGAGCTTGCCAGTTAGATTTTACACGCATTCTATGTTGTGAACCAGTTGGCACAGATCCAGGAATTGTTAAATCTACCGTTTCAGTGTGAGTTCCAGCAGCTTGTCCTGGTGCAATTACAAAGTTAGGTACCACAGTTTCATCATTTGAAAATGTTCCATCATCGTTAAAGTCAATCCAAACTCTTACATTTTGATCTCCATAACCTGTGGTTACCGTAAGTTCATAAGTAGAACCTGGTACTAAAGTAGCCGCTTGATCTGTAAAATCTGCATAGCCTTCACAACCAGAAGTATTGTCAATTTCTTCTATAGAAACTAAAGTAAATCCATCTCCAAATGAGCAATCACCAGTTGGAGTACAAATTATAACCCCACTGTTAACCACTTTAGTTACTTCATCATTATCCGTATTAGAATCACTTGCAAAATTAGTAGATGCAGTGATTGTATAATCACCTTCTACTGAAAGATCGGCTTGAACAGAAAATGTAAAAGGCACTGTAGTACCAGCAACAAGAGTTGCTCCTAAATTTTCTACAACAGCTGTACCCCCATTTATAGTATATTGTAATTCTGGATTAGCAATATCATTAATCCCAAAGTTTTTAACATTGATCGTAATGTCTTCGTTTGCAGTTAATACACCATCTGACGGAGATATAATACTCGTTGCTCCAATATCATCTACTGTAGTATTTGGCTCTAACATAAAAGCTCCAACTACTCCCTTTCTACCACCATTGAAATACTCATTGATAAACCAGAATGTAGAATCATCACTAGGATCTATATCAATTTTACTATAATCACCATAACGAGTACTAGGAATATTTGCACTACCTGCAGAAATTAATTCTTCAGATACTGTCATCGTATTTAATGGATCTCCAGCAAATCTACCTGTATAATAAGAACTAATTCTTACAGTATCTGGTGTCGTTGGTCCAGACATAGAAGTATATCCCATACCAATATTACCAGCACCATCCATAATTAAACTTGCATGCCAAGCATGTTTACCATCTGGAGATGTATACGTTCCTTCTTGGTAAACAGACCAAGGTTGGTTGTCTCCAGATTGACGTAATTCGAACCATCTAATTCCAGCTAATTTTCCTCCAGTAGCATCCGTATCTACAACAAAGTTAAATAGTGCAGAGTTATGAGTACCAAATTTTCTAAATTGAGCTTGGTTCATAATCGTTGCTTGTAAAGCATCTACCAAAGATCCACCACTTGGTTGAGGTAAATTTGAAAAACTTCCTCCATCAAATACTGAAATAAATGGTGTTGCAGGTAATTCGGTAGCAGCAGATACTCCTGAGTTTGATGGTGTTGTCCAATCTACATCAATTGTCCATAACTTAACGTGATCTGATGTTACACCAGACCAAGCATCATCTTGCATATAAATAACTGTAGCTCCACCAGTAGCTGGTAAATTATCATCACTAATATTTAAAGCCTGTGGGCTCTGAAAACCACTTGTTACCATTCCTGGTAATACAAAAGTTTGAAAAGATGCAGATGGATCTCCATTTGTCATTTTATCTCTATCTAAAGCCCATACTTTATTACCAGCTCCATTAGATGTCACATAATATCCATCACTCCATATAGATAATTTATTATAATCCTGTACTCCAGGAATAACATAAACATTCCAAGATGCAGTTGTTGGATCTGGTCCATCAGATACTGCAACTTCTATTTGACCATTACTTGCCCATAAGTATGATAATACCCAACGCTCTGCAGCTTGGTCATAAGATGCAGTAAGATCACAACATCCACCACTAGAGAAAATATCGGTTACTGGTCGTTGACCACCACCTACATCGTTTCCAGATTTATCAAAAATCGCAAATCCAGTATTAAAAACAACAAATACGTGATTTAAGCCAATAGCCGTAGAAGGATCTGTTGGTTGTGATCCAGATTGATAAGCGTCAAAAACAACACTTGGAGGCATCACACGAACGCTTTGTGCCATTTCATTTCTGTTTCTCACAAAATAATCATCTTGGGCTTGACGATCTTTACCAATAACTACTTTATTACGCATAGATCTTCTATCTCCAGCTTCCTGTGGAGTAAGGTCCATTTCTGGAGCATCTCCTCTAGATTCAATAGAAGGAGCAACATGATGTAAGAAGAATGTTCCAGTTTCGGAAACACCTCCAGGCACATTTGGGGTCATGTCTTGAGCATTTACAGTGAAAGTAAACACTGTTAATAATGCCAAGGCAAAATAATTTTTCAAATTCATAGTTTAAGTTTAAGTTTAATTAAAAATTTTCAGCCAAATGTAGTTAATTTTTGCTAAAATAAAAACTTTAAGACCTTAACACCCTAATATCCTAATTATCAACTAATAAGTCGTTATGTTCTATGCTATGAAAATTTTCTTTTATTAAAAAAAGTGTAGATGATATTCATTGAATTAATCATAGAATAATTCTCGATGGGTTGTAAAAAATAATCGATTGGAGTACTAATTTCAATACCTGTTTATTTTTGACTATAGATTTGTACCTGAAAATTAAAAGGCAATACATTAAAAAGTATTCTAGTGAAGTCGTTTTTCAGGTTCATTTTTTTTATATTTTAGGGTAAAAAAATAGCAACTCCAAAAATAACTTAATAATTAAAACACACAACAAATAATAGGTTTAAATAAGAAAGAGCGGACAATGTCCGCTCTTTCTATAAATTATAAGGAAACAAATTTATTTTACAATAATCTTAGCTGTTTTATAGGTTTTAGAATTGTTATCACCCATTTTAATAAAATATACCCCTGCATCTGCATAAGACATATCTAAATGATAGTTATAACTATTTCCTTCTTTTTCTAAATTATTAAAAGCAAGCGTCTGTCCTAATATATTAGAAATTGCAATAGAAGCTATACCTTCAAATTCAGTAGTTAACGATATTTCAAATTGGTTATTTGCTAAGGTAAGAACCATTAAATCAGCAGCAACAATGTTCTGGTCTATTGTTCCTAATACTCCCATATTCGCTGAATAGTCTTCTGTTTCTCCATATTGCATATCAGCACAAGCATCAATTACAACATTTTGCCAATCAGATTTTAAACGCATTCTGTGTTGTGAACCAGTAGGTACAGATCCTGGAATTGTTAAATCTACAGTTTCTGTATAAGTTCCACCTGCTTGACCTGGTGCAATTACAAAGTTAGGCACCACTGTTTCGGTACTATTATCAAAAATTCCATCATCATTAAAGTCAATCCAAACTCTTACATTTTGATCTCCATAACCTGTAGTTACCGTAAGTTCATAAGTAGAACCTGGTACTAAAGTAGCGGATAGGTTTGTAAAATCTGCATATCCCTCACAACCTGAGTCATTATCAATTTCTTCAATAGTAACATTTGTAAATCCATCACCAAAAGAACAATCTGAATCTGG
>CAJXYJ010000134.1 GCA_913063255.1 uncultured Flavobacteriales bacterium
CAACTTACAGTATACTCATACTGTTCGTTTTTTGATTGATGAATGACCTCCGGCTGATTACCGGAGGTTTTTTCATGTACCAATCTTTTTTCAGAATCTTAATAATAGTATTACTTTTGCATCTATATTAATCTTAAAAAGATACCCGCCTTCGCGGGCAATACTATGAGTAAAAAATTAATTGCCCCATCCATTCTTGCTGCAGATTTCGGAAACTTACAGCGCGATGTTGAAATGATTAATAACAGTAATGCCGATTGGTTTCATTTAGATGTTATGGACGGTGTTTTTGTTCCTAATATATCTTTTGGGATGCCTATTATAAAAAGCATAGCAAGTCACGCGACTAAAACATTAGATGCACATTTAATGATAGTAGATCCTGATCGTTATATAAAAACTTTTGCCAAGTTAGGAGTGAACTATTTAACTGTTCATTATGAAGCTTGTACTCATTTACATAGAACATTACAGGCAATTAAAGCAGAAGGAATGAAGGCTGGAGTTGCTTTAAATCCACATACCAATGTTTCTTTATTGGAAGATACTATTAAAGATATTGATCTTGTTTGTATTATGAGTGTAAACCCTGGTTTTGGAGGTCAAAGTTTTATTGAAAACACCTATTCTAAAGTTGAAAAACTAAAAGAAATAATTACCAAAAATAATGCTTCAACTATAATTCAAATTGATGGTGGTGTAACTAATAAAAATGCAAAACAATTAGTGGAAGCTGGAGCAGATGTATTAGTTGCTGGGAGTTATGTTTTCCGTTCAGAAAATCCAACCGAAACAATACAAGGATTAAAAAACCTTCTAGGTTAAAAGCTCTTATTCTTAGAGAATATTAGTCATTATTTATAATAGTAAACCAATCTAATAACAATTATCGTAAATTAGTTGTGTAAAATATTTTATGCAACCTTCTTTAGATACTTGGACTTCAGGGTTTTTATTGGCCGCGTTTATGGGTTTGTTTTTATTTGTGGTATTAATTACCAACCGAAATAAAAAAAACTACCCAATAGCCTTTCTAATTTTATCCTTTTCAATTATTCTTTTTCAATATGTTTTATATTGGACCAGATACCAGCAAGTCATACCCTATTTTGTCATATTACCTCCGGTTTGTTATTTTTCAACAGGCCCATTATTGTATTTATACTTTTTAAATTTATACAAGAAAAAGGTGCATTTTAATTATGCGCTACACTTTCTTCCTGGATCCTTAATGCTAATGTCCAATATCATCTTATGGTTAAAGTATTTAAATATCACTACTATTAACATTCCGTTTCTCTCTTTTATTCAAGGAAGTCACTGGTATATATCCGCACATATGATTTTATATACCTTATTAATTCTATTGCTTATTTTCCGTAATAAAGAGCTTCATTCAGAGTTTACTAAGGTCAGGTATAATTGGGCTAGAATACTGGTATTTTTATACGCAGTATTTATTTTATCCTATATCTCTTATTATACATTAGTAAACTTTTCATTTTTTAATGCGGAATGGGATTATATGATTTCCATTATGATGAGTGTTTCTATTTACACCATAGGTTATTTTATTTTTAAACAACCCAGTGTTTTTAACGGGGAATTATTCTCAAAATTATTCCTACCCATAAAAAACAAAAATGAAACTTTTGAAGTTTCTATGCTCAATGAGTTTTATGAAAACTTAACTAAACATATGGATCTTCAAAAACCATATATAGATAATGAATTGCGATTGGTAAACTTAGCAGATCAATTAGGCTTTTCGACGCATCTGCTTTCTAAAATTATCAATAAAAAATATGGTAGAAACTTCAATAGTTTTGTAAATGACTATCGCCTTAAAGAAGCTGAAATTTTATTACAGAGGGAAGATAGCATCATAATTAAACATATTTATTTCGATGTAGGCTTCAATAATAAAAATTCCTTTTATAAAGCTTTTAAGCAGAAAAACAACTGCACTCCTTCCCAATTCAGGAATAATTTTTTCAACTCTTAATTTATAAATTCAGTGTAGTGAATTATAATAAGTGACTCTTATTCATCACATAATGTTGAATTTAGCTGTAAATTAATTCTAAAATATAGCACGATGAAAAAAGTTATCTTATTATTTGCGGGTTGTTTGCTTTTTGCAACAACAAATTTATGGTCACAAGGTTTTGAAGTATGGGTAAGTGACGCTGGAGGTTTTAACAATCCTCCTTGGTATATTTATAAATTCGATGAAAATGGAGAAAACCAAGAAGAGGTTATGAATGAGTCAGACAATATCGAATGGCCAGAAGACATTTTCTTTTTAGAAGATGAAAACGCTGTACTTATTTCTAATTTATCCTCTTCGGGTGGGAACATCTCAAAACATAATATAGATACCGGAGATTTTATCGAAATATTTGCAGAAGTTACTGGTGGTCCAACTAGAATGAAACTTGGCGCTGATGGCTTACTTTATGTTTTACAATGGAGCAGTAGTAATAATAAAGTATTGCGTTATGAGTTGGATGGCACTTTTGTAGATGAATTTACCAATACAGGAGTCCCTCAAAGCATTGGCTTAGATTGGGACGCTGATGGAAACTTATATGTATCTTCTTATGGAGGATCTCATGTGCAGAAGTTTGATCCTGATGGAAATGACTTAGGAACTTTTATCGATTCTGGACTAGCAGGTCCTACCAATATCTTTTTCGATAAAAATGGTACTGGAGATTTAATTGTTTTTAATTGGAATAATGGAATTATAAAAAGATTTGATTCCGATGGAAATTTTGTAGAAGATCTAATTACAGGAGTTGGTCAATGTGAAGGGGTAGATTTCTTTCCTAATGGAGATATGCTAATAGGTGCAGGAGCTGCAGGGTCCATAAAAAGATATGACAGCAATTTTAATTTTATTGAAGATTTTGTTGCTGCGGGGACATTGCTTACTCCAAATGCAATAAACATTAGAGACTATCCCTTATCGGTTCCTGAAAATGAATTGGATCAAAATTTTATCAACCCAACTATGGGCACTCGATTTTCGGTAATTTCAAATTATTCACAGAATTTAAAATCAATTCAAGTATATACTATAACTGGTAAGCTAATTGAAACTGTTGATTTAAACAAATCTCAAACCTGGAATGCAGACAATTATGCAGAAGGGATTTATCTTTTAAAAGCTGTTTCTATAAATGGGAATAGCCAAACTCAAAAAGTGTTGGTTAAAAAGTAATATTCATCAATCAAAAATCAGAAATGGGTTTTTAACTTACTTGCTAAAAACCCATTTTAATAATTCACAAAATTAAAATTTAATAGCTTTTTGCTGTAATTATATAGTTCAGGAAATAGCTTTTTAAATTCCTTAGGTGACTCAAAAAAGTACTCTGCCATTACCGCCATAAATTCGTATTGATTGGTAAAAGCATAGTCTCTAAAATACCGAGTTTCAATTAATTTATCTTTAATTTCAGGTTTAGTAAGTTGTTTTAAAACATTTTGAAATTGCTTTTCGAATCTATCGGAATCTCCATCGCTACCATGCTTGGCTTCTAATTGCATTGCATGCATAAATTCGTGAATTCCTAAATTTCTATTATCATTAGAAATATCATATCCTTCTTCAAAATCTTTCCAAGACAAAACTAATGCCTTTCCTTTTGGATTAAATTCTCCTTTATGATAGGCTTTATTAATATTGCTATAAAACTCTTCTGGATAAACCAAAATGTATTCAATTAATCCATAGCTATAATTTTTTCTACCAAAGCTTAACATACATCCAGTGGCAGCAATCAGAACTTTTATTCGCTCTGTAATTATAAAATTTTCTCTTCCTATGTATTCTTTATCTGAAATAAAAGAAACCACACGATGTTGAAATTGAAGTTGATGCTTTTTTGAAAGCGAATTGTAAAAAGAAAACTCTTCTTTTAAGACCTTAACTTGAGTTTCAGAAAGTTTTTTATAGACTAAATAATGCCTTAAAAGAGGTTTGTTAAAGTAAGATCCGTAGAAATTTTCAAACAATCTAAAAAAATAAAAAGCAAAGCCCGTCAAAACTATAGAATAACCATAAGGGGCTAGCTCTGTATAATCATTGTAGGTTTGGAGAAAAATCAACAATAGGGTTTCCTTTTTACATTAAATAGTATATTTAAAAAACGCCAACACTTTAGTTTTGTTGTTTTAATAGTATAACAAATTCTATAATATGAAGAACCTAACTTCTATTTAAAATGCTCAAAATATACCAGAACAATAGCATTAATGACGCAAACAAACCTAAAGAAGCAGCAACATATTGATCTTCGCTATATTTATGCACCATATTAGAAGTTTGGTACAATATAGATCCAGATGCTAAAACAATCATTCCTGCACTAAACCATAAGCCTAAATTAAAACCAAATAAAGTACCAGCGATAATTAACCCTAAGGCAATAAAAAATCCTATCGCTAATCCAGATTTTAAAAATGAAAAATCTTTTTTTGTTAAAAGCACCACGGCAGAAAGCCCCGAAAACAAGGATAATGTTAAAATAGCAGCTTGATTAAGTATTTCCACTCCCCCTTCTTCTGCAGTTATCATTGCGATAAATATTAATGGAATAAAAATAAATGCTTCGGCTATTACAAAAAGCAATAAGGCCAAGTATTGTTTATTTCTATCATGAGAAGTGATTGCCATTTTCTCCGCATAATTGGTAACCAACATAAACCCTCCAAGCATTAATAACCAAGTCCAACCTTGGGTTAAGGAAAGTGCAAATTCTAATAATGGTGGTATTTGAAAAAATATGGTTTCTACTAGAATAAATAGCAAAACTGCCATAGCCAAATGGGTATACGTTTTTTTATAAAAAGCAACTTTTGCTTCGTCTGTTAAACTGCTAATCAATAAAGGTTGGTTTATTTGCTGAAATTCTTCCATAATTGTTTTTCTGTTTTTATTCTAAAATTAAAAAGGTTATTTTTTTGTGCTATCGCCTTTAAACTGTTGGGAGTTATTTTTAAAAAGGACGTTAAATGTTGTTAGACTCCCATAACATCGAGTGATGTATTGTTGCAGGTCTACTTTTTCTTGATCGTCTAAATTTTTACTTGAATTTATCTTTTGCTCCATTACTCGCAATCGATCTCGAAGCATCACTATTTTATGAAAAAAGGTATTTATAGGAATTTCTTTATTCGAAACATTTGAATCTTTAGGCTCCAAAACCATAGTTCCACCTCGCCATTTATCTGCAATGGGAACAATTTCGCTAGCATCACTCCACTTTTTAAGTAAATCACGAAGGCTATCTTCTACTTCAGAAAAACTTACGGTATCTACCTCATCTTTTACTGCATCTAATACTTCAAATTTTTCATTTACAGGGATGGTCTCTAAACCACCTTCTAAAAAAGTAACCCAATACAATTCTGAAGTGACATTAATCACCACTCCTTTTCCGAAGACCGAATGATTTATTCTAGATCCTATTCCTAATATCGTTTCCATTATCTTATTTTTTTTCAGAAGAATAAAAATACACAATTTGTACTTTAGAAAGAAGAAAAAATAAAAAACTAATTACACTCGTAAGATGCGTTTATTTGTTCTACCATGGGTTTGGGTGAAACATAAGGAATACCAAGTCCCATTCCCCTTAGAATAAACAAAACCCCTATTATAACAACTACTACGGGAATAGATTTTCTAATATACTGCCTCACTTTAGTTGTCAAAAAATTGCCAAAATAAATTGCAGTAGTCATTAATGGAATGGTACCCATTCCAAATAACGCCATATACAAACTTCCTTGCAATGCATCACCAGTTGCCAAAGCTCCAAACAATGCCATGTAGACTAATCCACAAGGTAGAAAACCATTTAAAAATCCGATGGTTAAAAAAGTATCTGGCGATTTCTTTTTCAATTCTTTTCCTAAAGCGGTTTTTACCTTGGAAATTAACTGAAACAAAGGTTTGGAAAAATTATATTTATTGAAGGTTTTATAAGGAATTAGTATAATTACAATCATAAAAACACCAACTATTATGGAAAGTTGTTGCTGAAAACCAAACAAATTGAAGCTCTTCCCTAAAATTCCAAATAGCAAACCAATTAAACTATAAGTGAGTATTCTCCCAACGTGATAAAGTGCGATCTGACTTACCTTTTTGAAATTATTAGAACGATTTACAGGCAACATAAAGGCAATTGGCCCACACATTCCAATGCAGTGGAAACTTCCTAATAGACCAAATATTAATGCCGATAGAAGCATATTTAATAGCTTGTTTTATCTTTATAAAGATACGTCACACCTTTATATATCCAATTTACAGAAACATCCCAACGTCCCTCTACCAAGTTCTTTTTTGGAATGAGTAATTGATGACTCGAAAGGTCTAAGGGTATTTCAAAATCCAAATTTTTATTGGAAGGCCTGTAAAGATTCACTTTACCTTTTATCTTAGAATAATCGAGGTTTTTAGGAAATACTATTAATAAACCTTCCCCTGTTTTAGATACTTTAATATTTTCAGTTAAGGCTTGTGCATTTTTCTCTGCATCAATCTCTTCTTGATACACCAATTCTTTTTTATAATAGTCATCAGTAACCAACTCATGGTTTAACTTTTCATCAGACAACATAAGTGTTACTAAAAAAAGGATAAACCCTATAAAAGCTATAATTGCAATTACTATTCCTGTTCCCCAGTTTATCTTCATAACTCTTTCCTACAGTAGCAGGTATTTTTTAATTAAAACTTCTAGGCCCTAAAAATGAAGTGGAAGTAGTTTCAATTAGCACATCTCCACTATACACACCAATTTCTACACGATCCTTATCACCACTTAATGAACTTGCATTTACTTCAATAAATAAAGTCCCCTCTGCCAATCCTTTTTCAGGTACCGTAAAATTATTATTACTTACTAATTTAATAGAACCTTCATGAGATATTAGTTCAAAATGAACATTATCTATAGATTTAGACGTTTTATTTACCAATTTAAAAGTATACACATTACTGATGATATTATTCTCTTTATGCTCAAATAATTGTCCTGGTAATCTTAAAACAGAAGCTTCTACATCGTTTCTTAAAAACAACATTCCAATTAAAACACCAATTAGAATAACCAATACTGCAGTATATCCTTTTAATCTTGGTGAAAAGGTAAACTTCTCTTTCTTTTCTATATTCTCCTCACTAGCATAACGTATCAATCCTTTAGGCAAATCAACACCCTCCATAATACTATCACAGGCATCAATACAAGCGGTACAATTAACACATTCTAATTGTGTTCCATTTCTAATATCTAT
>CAJXYJ010000135.1 GCA_913063255.1 uncultured Flavobacteriales bacterium
AATTTGATCTTTACCATTAGTGCTTAATTTAGAAAGTTTGGCAATTCCATTTCTTACACAATAAATGCCTTTTAAATGTTCACCCTCATCAAAAATCACTTCTCCCTTTTTAAAAGGTCTAGAAACTTTTCCATCAGAGATACATTTAAGCTGATCACTAGTTAAAGTATTTAAACCTGTAAATTTTCTAACAATACACTTTTCACATTTGCTCATATTACAAAAATAATTAAAATTAATATATTAGAATATTTAAATCATGTAAATCATTTGTATCCTTCAATTTTACGCATAGAACTTGGAGTAAACATCCATTTTTTTTTAAAAATAGATTAATTTTGCAGACTTATGGTGAAAACACTATAAAAATATATGAGTAAAAAGAAAGAGGCTACAACTTGCTACCATTGTGGGGATTTATGTGATCCCATTGAAATTTTTTCGGATGAAAAATCATTCTGTTGTAATGGGTGTAAAACGGTTTATGAGATATTTTCTGAAAACGATTTAACTTGCTATTATGATTTACAATCTGCACCAGGGACCACCCCTTCTGAAATATCTGGAAAATACGATTTTCTCGAAAACCAAGATATTGTAAAGAAGTTATTAGAATTTGATGATGGAAAACACCAAATTATTACTTTTTATATACCCACCATACATTGTAGTTCTTGTATTTGGGTGTTGGAAAATTTGAATAAACTTCAAGCCTCGGTAACAACATCTCAGGTTAATTTTCCGAAGAAAACCGTAAGAATTACTTTTAAGTCTGATGATTTATCTTTAAAACAATTAGTGCTTTTAATGAGTTCGATAGGCTATGAACCTTATATTTCATTAGAGGATTATACTTCAGGGAAAAAATCGATTGATCGGCAATTGATCTATAAATTGGGAGTTGCTGGATTTGCCTTTGGAAATATTATGTTCTTGTCATTTCCAGAATATTTTGAAGTAAGTGAATTCTGGTTAGATAGATATAAATTGGTTTTTAGATGGATTATGCTTCTCTTTTCAATTCCTGTGGTATTTTATTCGGGATGGGATTATTTTGTTTCTGCTTACAAAGGATTGCGATCTAAAATATTAAATATCGATGTGCCTATTGCTTTAGGAATATCGGTTTTGTTTTTACGAAGTGTTGCTGAGGTTGTCTTCGATTTAGGCTCAGGTTTTTTCGATAGCCTTACAGGATTGATTTTCTTTTTATTAATAGGAAAGTATTTTCAGCAGCGAACCTATTCCTTTTTATCTTTTGAAAGAGATTATAAATCCTATTTTCCAATAGCAGTAACTAGGATTGATACTTATAAAAAAGAAGAAAGTGTTCAGGTTTATGAAATAATGAAAGGAGATCGATTATTAATTCGTAATGATGAATTAATTCCTGTGGATGGAATATTAATTAGCGGTAATGCACTTATAGATTATAGTTTTGTTACGGGAGAAGCTGCAGCAGTTCAGAAAATATCTGGAGATAAACTTTATGCGGGAGGAAAACAACTCTCTGGCGTAATAGAAATTGAAGCTTTAAGATCTGTAGAACAAAGTTATCTAACCCAACTCTGGGGGAACGAAGCTTTTAAAGAAAATAAGGTGCAAGCTTTTAATAGTTTGATCGATAGCATTAGTAAACGCTTTACGATTATAGTACTTGCTATTGCTTTTTTTTCTACCGCATTTTGGTTGTATAGTGATTCAACAAAGGCATTAAATGTATTTACCGCGGTGTTGATTATTGCTTGTCCTTGTGCAATAGCATTGGCAACTCCATTTACTTTAGGGAATATGTTACGAATTTTAGGGCAGCAGAATTTTTATCTAAAAAATGCGAATGTAATAGAGCGTATAGCAAAGATTACAACTATTGTTTTTGATAAAACAGGAACCATAACTACCAATAAAAAAAGTGTTATAAATTACGAAGGAGAATTTCTTTCTGAACAAGAGGAAACCCTTTTATTCAATTTAGTAAGAGCTTCAAATCATCCCTTGAGCAGACAATTATACGATACCCTTTCTGTAAAAGAAATAATAAAGTTTGACACTTTTGAAGAAGTTATAGGAAAGGGAATAGAAGCAAGCTATAAGGGTATTAGTATTAAAGTGGGGTCTGCGAAATATGTAAATTATAAAGGTGAACAAAATACATTACAGACATCGGTATATTTACAAATTGACGAAAAATATAAGGGTTGTTTTAACTTTCAAAATACCTATAGAGAAGGATTGAATGAAGTATTTGAAGGTTTAAAGTCTAATTCTAAAATAGCAATCCTTTCTGGAGATAATGAAGGAGAAAGAGTGCGGCTAACTTCTTTATTACCTAAAGAAACCACCTTGTTATTTCAACAAAATCCACAGCAGAAATTAGATTTTGTAAAGGACCTACAGCAAAAAGGAGAAAGAGTGATGATGATAGGAGATGGATTAAATGATGCTGGAGCATTGGCACAAAGCGATGTTGGAATTGTAGTTTCAGAAAACATCAATGTTTTTTCACCGGCTTGTGATGGAATTTTAGATGCTACACATTTTTCTAGCTTGCCTAGTTATTTGAATGTCTCAAAAAAATCATTAAAAATTATAAAATGGAGTTTTGTTTTTTCATTTATTTATAACATCACAGGACTTTATTTTGCGGTTACTGGAAATTTACTTCCGGTTATTGCTGCGATTTTAATGCCTTTAAGTTCTATAAGTATTGTTGTCTTTACAACAATAGCAACAGGTTACGAAGGTAAAATGTTAAGAAAAAATTAAAAAACTGATATTTGTCATATTTAGTATATTTAAAGGAAATTATCTTAGCCAATTATTTTAAGAATATATGAGCATTATTTATTTGTTATTAGCAATAAGTATAGTAATCGCAATAGGCTTTTTCATCGTTTTTATTATTTCAGTAAAAAAGGGTCAGTATGATGATGTTTATACTCCGTCTATACGTATGCTTTTTGATGATGAATTGGTAAAAGAAACGAAACAAACAAATACAACCAAAACAGAAAAACTAAATTAATTATGGAAGTACAAAAATTTTATTACGACAATAAAATTGTAAAGAACTTTATTTATGCCACAATTATTTGGGGTGTAGTTGGAATGTCGGTGGGACTTTTAGTCGCATTTATGTTCCTGTTTCCAAATCTTACCGATGGTATTTCGTGGCTAAGTTTTGGTAGACTACGACCTTTACATACCAATGCAGTAATATTTGCTTTTGTAGGTAATGCGATTTTTGCGGGAGTTTATTATTCCACACAAAGGTTACTTAAAGCTAGAATGTTTAGTGATTTATTAAGTAAAATAAACTTTTGGGGTTGGCAATTAATTATTGTTGCTGCCGCATTTACACTTCCATTAGGATATACTTCTTCTAAAGAATACGCTGAGTTAGAATGGCCTATAGATATTGCTATTGCTTTAATTTGGGTTGTATTTGGTGCAAACTTGATTGGTACTATTATAAAAAGAAGACAACGACATATATATGTTGCAATATGGTTTTATTTAGCAACCTTTGTGACAGTTGCAGTTTTGCACATAGTAAATAGTATGGCACTTCCTGTAAGTGCTTTAAAAAGTTATTCTGCATATGCTGGGGTTCAAGATGCATTAGTACAGTGGTGGTACGGTCATAATGCTGTAGCATTTTTCTTAACCACTCCATTTTTAGGATTAATGTATTATTTTGTTCCTAAAGCAGCGAACAGACCAGTGTATTCTTATAGACTATCGATTGTCCACTTTTGGTCTTTAATTTTTATCTATATATGGGCAGGTCCCCATCATTTACTTTATACAGCATTACCAGATTGGGCTCAAAACTTGGGGGTTGCTTTTTCTGTAATGTTACTTGCTCCTTCTTGGGGTGGGATGATTAATGGTTTACTTACCTTACGTGGTGCTTGGGATAAGGTACGAGTAGATCCAGTACTTAAATTTATGGTAGTTGCTATCACTGGTTATGGTATGGCAACTTTTGAAGGACCAATGTTGGCATTAAAAAATGTAAATGCAATTGCTCATTATACCGATTGGATTGTAGCACACGTTCACGTTGGAGCACTTGCCTGGAACGGATTCTTTACTTTTGGTATGATTTACTGGTTAATACCGAGGTTATTTAAAACAAAGCTATGGTCTTTAAAGTTAGCCAATTTTCATTTTTGGATTGGGACTCTAGGAATAATTCTTTATGCATTACCTTTATATGTAGCTGGATTTGTACAAGCTTCTATGTGGAAACAATTTAACCCAGATGGTACACTGGTATACGGAAACTTTTTAGAAACAGTAAGTCAAATTATGCCAATGTATTGGATGCGTGCTATCGGTGGTAGTATGTTTATTATTGGTATGTTTATTTTGGTTTATAATATCATTCAAACCATAAGAACAGGAAGTACTGTTACCGATGAATTAGCAGAGGCTGCTGAATTGGAAAAGGTAACAAAAAAACAGACCAAAGGCGAAGGATACCACACCTGGTTAGAAAGAAGACCCGTTAAGTTTACTCTTTATGCTACCATTGCAATAATAATTGGAGGAGCAGTACAAATAATACCTTCGCTTATTGTGGACGATTATATTCCACAGATATCAAGTGTAAAACCTTATACTCCTTTAGAATTGGAAGGACGTGATCTATATATTAGAGAAGGATGTGTAGGATGTCACTCTCAAATGATTCGACCTTTTAGATCTGAAGTAGAACGATATGGAGAATACTCTAAAGCTGGAGAATTTGTTTACGATAGACCTTTCTTATGGGGATCTAAACGTACTGGCCCAGATTTACATAGAATAGGAGGAAAGTATTCAGATAACTGGCATTTCAATCATTTTTATGACCCTCAAACAACTTCAGATGGATCCATTATGCCTTCTTATAAATGGTTTATAAGGAATAAGCATGATAGGTCTAGTATTGTTTCTAAAATGGAAACCTTGGTAGCTTTAGGGGTTCCTTATTCCGAAGAAGAAATAGCAGGAGCTGAAGATTCTATGGCAGCCCAAAGTGCTAAAATTGAACAAAATTTATATAGTGATCCAGATTTTGCCGAGGCTTATGAAGCAGATAAAGCTGCAGCTGCAGAAAATGGAGAGGAATTTGTTGAGATGCGGGATAGAGAAGTAGTCGCTATGATTGCTTACTTACAACGTTTAGGAACAGATATTAAAGTTAAAACCGAAGAATAAATTAAACGAAAAGAATTATGTTAAGATTTATCAAAGGAAATTTAGAAAATATAGAAGGGGTTGCGATTTATCCCATTATATCACTATTAATATTTTTCATCTTTTTTGTAGGACTTTTTTTCTGGGTAATTACTATGAAAAAATCCCATATACAAGAAGTAAGTAATTTACCATTAGAAAACGATCAAAACAACCCACTAATATGAAACTTTTAACACCAATTTTTAGAGTACTTATTTTTGCAATTATAGCTTTTGCATTATTTGAGTATATAGTCGATTCTGGAGATCAATTAGCGATTCAAGAAAATTCATTAATTGCACCTATTTTTTGGGGATTAGTGGTTCTAGCTATTTTTATTGAAATTATCGTAGGAACTGTAAAGAGGAGGATTTATAATTCGTTAAGCGAAGATGGAAGAGAGAAATATGAGCAATTGGAAGCCGATAGTTACTTCGGAAAATTATATGTAAAATTATTAGATTCTAAAGCTATTGAAGAAGAAGGCGAAATTATTTTGGACCATGATTACGATGGAATAAAAGAATTAGACAACAATCTGCCGCCATGGTGGGTATATCTTTTTTATGCATCTATTGTTTTTGGTGTGGTGTATATGGTGAGATACCATGTTTTTGATGGTGATTTTATTGCTGTGGAATATGAAAAAGAAGTTGCACAAGCAAAAATAGATATAGAAGAATACAAGAAAAATAATCCAGACCTTGTAGATGCTGCTTCTGTGGTTTTATTAACGGAAGAATCCGATTTAAAAGCAGGAAAAGTAATCTTCGATGAGAAATGTGCCGTATGTCATAAAACTGATGGAGGTGGTGGTATAGGTCCAAACCTTACCGATCCAAACTGGATTTTAGGTGGTGGAATTAAAAATGTATTTACTACAATTTCTGAGGGTGGACGAGATGGAAAAGGGATGATTTCATGGAAATCGGAATTAAATGCAAATGAAATCGCACAAGTTTCAAGTTATGTTCTAGGTTTTGAAGGGACTACATCAGCAGCTCCAAAAGCTGCAGAAGGAGATGTTTGGGTAGATCCAGATGCAGCTCCGATTGAAGAAGAAGGTACTTCAGAAGAGGAAGTTGAGGATGAGGTTCCAACAACTTAAGAAGCTTCGAGAAAACAAATATTTTTTATAAATAACCAATCCACTAGAAAACTTTAAGTTATTGCTATGGACGAAAATTTTAGAGATTCTATTGGTACTATCAACGAAGAAGGAAAAAGAGCTTGGGTTTTCCCTAAAAAGCCTTCTGGTGTTTTTTATAAATATAGAAAGTGGGTAAGTTATATTTTACTTGTCATATTATTAGTATCTCCATTTCTTAAAATCAATGGGAATCAATTCATGCTATTTAATGTATTAGATAGGCAGTTTAATATTTTCGGATTTCCATTTTGGCCTCAAGATTTTCACATTATTGTGATCATGATGATCATTGGGGTTATTTTCATTGTTTTCTTTACCGTAGTTTTTGGTCGAATATTTTGTGGGTGGATTTGCCCACAAACTATATTTATGGAAATGGTTTTCCGTAGAATAGAATATTGGATTGAAGGGGATCGTGGAAAGCAAATTAAATTAAGCAAACAAGCCTGGAATGCTGATAAAATTAAGAAGCGTATTTTAAAATGGGTGATTTTCTTTATAATATCCTTCCTTATCGCTAATGTATTTTTAGCTTATCTAATAGGCAGTGATACCTTATTGCGATATATTACAGATGGCCCAACCAACCATGGAAATACTTTAATTTCATTATTTATTTTTACAGGAGTATTCTATTTTGTATTTGCTTGGTTTAGAGAGCAAGTTTGTATCATAGCTTGTCCTTATGGAAGATTACAAGGAGTTCTATTAGACAATAAATCCATTATTGTAGCGTATGACCATAAACGGGGAGAACGTGAGGAAGGCCGTGCAAGATTTAAAAAGAATGAAAATAGAGAAGATCTCGGCATTGGAGATTGTGTAGATTGTTCATTATGTGTAAAGGTTTGTCCTACTGGAATAGATATTAGAAATGGAACACAATTAGAATGTGTTAATTGTACCGCTTGTATTGATGCCTGTGATAGTATTATGGA
>CAJXYJ010000136.1 GCA_913063255.1 uncultured Flavobacteriales bacterium
GTTAAAAATTGCTCAGCTCCAAAAGACATTTTAAATCGGTTACTAAAATGTTTTCTAAATTTTAATTTAAAATGTCCAGAATTTTCTGCGTCAGTTATATCATCCTTTATTAATTCCACTTCAGTATTGGCGTGAGTGTAACTCGCCCCACCAAATACTTTCCAATCCTTAGCCAAAGTTCCAGTATAACTAGCATTGCTATAAAAATTATTATTCTTTAATTTGTAATGAATCCCATCAGGAAAGTCAATATCCTCTTGAGTTAACTCGAAGTTTGTGGTATCGAAAGCTGCATACAACTTTAATAATCCATGGTCAAATTTTCTTCTAAATACAGTTTCTCCAGACATTGCTTCAAAAGGTTTTTCCCAATCGTTACGGTCTGGAAACAAAGCTATATAAGGTGCTAAATTTATATAAGCAGCATTAACACTAATAGAACTCTTTTCCCATTTTTGTGTATTTCCCAAACCCAAACCTATAGTCATAATCGAAATATCTGTCTTTTCTTGTATTGGTTCGTATATAGTATTTAATAATAGTACTGAAGATAAGGCTTGACCATATTCCGCAGAATAACCACCTGTTGAAAAAGTGATTCCATCAAAAAGAAATGGACTATACCTTCCTCTGGTTGGGGAATTATTAGTACTTGGTGTATAGGGAGTAAAAACTCGAATCCCATCGATAAAAACCTGTGTTTCGTCTGCATCCCCACCTCTTACAAACAACCTCCCATCTTCTGCAACTGTTGTGGTGCCTGGCAAGGTTTGAAGTGCTCCTACAAAATCTCCCAAGGCACTAGCAGTAGTTACTACATCTAAAGGCTTTAAAACGGAAACTTTACTATTATCACTTGCTTCAAAAGACCCAGCATTAATTACAACTGTTTCTAAGGAATTGACATCTTCCCTCAAAATAATGCTTAGGTTATTCAATTGAGAAATGTCTGCTTCTTTGCTGAAATTTTCAAAAGATAAAAATGAAATAATTAAGGAATGCACACCTGTTTCTGAAGTTTCGAAAGAAAATTTTCCTTCTTCATTAGTGGAAGTTCCATCATAAGTTCCATCTAAATAAACATTGGCTCCAAAAATTGGAGTCCCGTTGTTTTCGGTAACTACACCTGAAATAGTAGTTTGGCTTAATGCTGAAAATGCACTGAAGCAAAAAATTAGTAATAATATTATTGGGTACTTTGTTAGTCTCATTATAAATTAGTTTCGTTATCTGTTACAAAATTGAAGAAACTAATTAGGTTCAAAGAAAATATATCACTCAACTGTTAATTTATATCACTCAATTGTAAAAATAGTATCTTAGTATAGATTTAAAAAAATTGAAGATGACAGACTCAGAAAAAGTCAACAACTATATTCAAAAAAACTCCCATTGGAAGGAAGAATTGACTTTACTAAGAAGTGTTTTTCAGAAAACAGAATTGAAAGAAGAAGTGAAATGGGGAATTCCTGCCTATACTTTTAATGGAAATTTGGTTGCGGGTTTGGGTGCTTTTAAAAATCATTTTGCCATCTGGTTTCATCAAGGTGTGTTTTTAAAGGATACTCAAAAACAATTGGTCAATGCACAAGAAGGCAAAACCAAAGCCTTACGACAATGGAAATTTTCTGCTGGAGACACCATAAATTCAAAATTGATAAGGATCTATATTTTAGAAGCTATAGCCAATGCCAAAGCAGGAAAAAAAATAAAACCACAAGCCAAGGCAGAATTGTTAATACCATCATTACTTAAAGAAGCATTTATAAAAAACAAACAATTGGCCAAGCATTTTAATAAGTTAACACCTGGAAAACAGAGAGAATATGCCGAACATATTGCTAGTGCAAAAAGAGAAGCAACACAAATAAGTAGATTGGAAAAATGCACTCCACTTATTTTAGAAGGCAAAGGATTGTATGATAAATATAAGAACTGTTAATTTTTAGAAATAAAATTGGGAATAGAGTTTGATTAATTCAATATTAAATTATAAAATCCAAAAACATGAAAACAGATTTTTACACAAAAACAATTCTAACAGTCATTGCAATTTGTCTTAGTATTAATGTAATCACCCAATTTGAATTAATCCCTTCTGCTTATGCTTCAGAATCAACAAATACAACTTTAATAACCAACGATTACAAATTGGTTCCTATTAATGAGTTTGAAACTATCGATGTTCGCATTGTAGACATAAACACCTACGATGAACTAAATGTAAATGTAAAAGGAATATCTACTTCAGACGAGATAAAAGTGAATATAAACAGTATTGAAACTACAGATGAATTAGATATAAATATTGATGAAATAGGTGGGGCATGGCTTAATCACGGAGGTCCTATACCTGTTAAAATAAAAGAATAATAGTAATATTATAACTCCTTTGTAACAAATTAAGAATAACTACTACTAACAGTTAATCAACTTACCATCATTGAACAAACAACTCGAACATAGTTTTGTAAAACAGTTAGAAGACAATCAAAACATTGTGCATAAAATATGCAGATTGTACACTCATGATCAAGATTCTCATAATGATTTGTTTCAGGAAATAACCATCCAATTATGGAGAGCATTTCCTAAATTCAGAGGAGATTCAAAATTTAGTACTTGGATGTATCGAGTTGCTTTAAATACTGCAATAACATTATATAGAAAATCTAAACGAAGAGTTAGTACACAAGATTTTGAATCTATTAGCTTTAAAATTAAAGCGGAAGAATATGACGATACTGTTGAACAACAGCTAAAAGTAATGTACAGTGCCGTAAAAAAATTAAATGACATAGACAAAGCATTGGTTTTTCTGTATTTAGAAGACAAATCGTATAAAGAAATTTCTGAAACCCTAGGTATAACAGAAGTAAATGCAAGAGTTAAAATGAATAGGACAAAAGAGAAATTACGTAAAATTTTAAATCCGTAACCCTTATGGATAATTTAGATATATTAAAAAAAGAATGGCAATCTAGAGAACAAGAACATCCAAAGGTGTCTTATAACGACATCTATAAAATGTTGCTTAAAAAGTCTTCCTCTATTGTAAAGTGGATTTTTGTTATTAGTGTTGCTGAATTACTATTTTGGATAAGTATTCAATTGGTAATTCCAGAAAAGAACATGGAAATAATGAATGAAATGGGAATTAGTGATATTCTTTTTTATAGCAATTTTGTCCATTTTTCTGTATTTGCTATATTTATATTCTTCTTCTATAGAAATTTTAAGTCCATACAAGTTACCGATAATACTAAAATGTTAATGAAGAACATTTTAAAAACTAGAAGTACCGTAAAATACTTTGTGTATTATAATGTTGGAATTTTCATTTTATCCAGTATTGTAGTAGATTTCTATTTTTATTCAAATAGCGAACATCTTTTTGAAATCATGGATTTTGCAAGTCAGGGAATGTCACAAGAAAGTTTTGCCTCTATTTTTATTATTTCTCAAATTGTTGTGGGAGTATTAGTATTAGGACTGTTGATCCTATTTTATTGGTTGGTTTACGGCTTCTTATTGCGTAAGTTGAATAGAAATTATTTGGAATTAAAGAAAATGGAACATTAATTTATAATCTGGGAGTAGTAGACACTATTCATGTATCTATGTCATCTTATTAAACACACTAAATTAATATTCCCAACGTCTTTCCTTATTTTGCTCTTCTTCTTTAATTAATTCTGACTTAGGAATAACTTTTAATAAAGATGGGTGTTGTTCTATAGCAAACTGAAGTTTTTCAATTATAGACTCTACACTTTCATTTTCATAATCAATTTCCAAAGGTTCTTTTATAATAAAAGACTGTAGAATTCCTCTTTTTTTAATACGAATTCCCTTTTTATCAAAAGATCTTCTAAATCCATCAATTACAATAGGCACAACGACAGGTTTGTTTTTTTTAATGATATGTGCAGTACCTCTTCTAATTGGTTTCCAAGGTTTGGTAGTACCCTGCGGAAAGGTAATTAACCAACCATCATTTAAAGCAGTCGATATACTACTTACATCACTCATCTTAACTTGTCTATTCACTTCTTTACCCTCAGCTCTCCATGTACGGTCTATACTCACAGAACCGCCATATGCCATAATTTTAGGTAATAACCCAGACTTCATGGTTTCTCGTGCAGCAACATAATACAGATTAAGTTTTGGACGCCATAGATAGCCAACATTTTTAATATTATCGGTTCTACCACTTAGACTTGCATTAAATACATGAAACATTGCCACTACATCTGCAAAATAAGTTTGATGATTAGAAACAAATAATACATTATTGGGAGGCAAATTTTTAATTATTTCACTTCCTTCAATTTTCAAACTATTAAAACCCTTAAAACGTCTATGAGATACTGCTCCCAATATTCTAATAAGCCAAAGTTTTAAAAATAAAATATGCCCAAAAGGATTTCTCTTAAATAG
Source organism: uncultured Flavobacteriales bacterium (assembly GCA_913063255.1). Classification (GTDB taxonomy): domain Bacteria; phylum Bacteroidota; class Bacteroidia; order Flavobacteriales; family Flavobacteriaceae; genus Marifrigoribacter. Next base: position 4,444 of record CAJXYJ010000136.1, read on the forward strand.
CCCCATAATCTAATTTTCAGTCTTCATTATTCAGTAGAATTTTTATTTATCGTATTTAAATAAAATAACTCGAGCACTAATTTTTCGTAGTAATAAAAGTATCGAAGTGTTCTTCTACAAGCATTAAAATTACAAATGCGAATATACAAAAATACACATATTACAACAGTTCTTTCAACATTTCCCTTACTTCATTGAGCATCATAGCTGTTGCTCCCCAAACTAGATGATTATTCAACATAAAAGCAGGTACTTCTATATTTTCGGCATAAGAAGTAGATAAGGTTTGCATTGTTTTAATACGATCGTCCATAAAATGCTGTAAAGGAACTTCAATTAATTCCTCTACTTCTTCTACTTGTAAATTAAATTGAGGTGTTATTGTTGTAATCCCTATAAATGGTTGCACAAAAAAATTACTTGGAGGAATATAAATTTCGGTAAGTTTTTTCAAAACCGAAACGGATTTTCTTTTAACTCCTACTTCCTCTTCTGTTTCCCGCAATGCAGTTTCTTGCATGGAGCTATCACTTTCTTCAAACTTTCCTCCTGGAAATCCTATTTGTGCAGAATGAACTCCTTTATAAGTCTTTCTTAAAATTAATGCCAAATGTGTTTTATTATCTATCGCTGGATAAAACAAAGCCATTACTCCTGCCCTCTTAGCTGTATTCTTTTTATAAGCTATACGCTTTAACTCTGCCAATCTTTCCATAGGAGCCATTTTAAATTGAGCAGTCTCTCCTGGAAGTTCCATTTTTGTTATTTTTACAATCTTCTTTTCAAATTCCTGAAATATCATTTATGAAAAAATTACTTTTATTTTGTTATCTATTAATTGGCTTATTAAGTTGTGAAGATACTAAAAAGGCTAATGTCAAAAGCAATTCAAATACGAATGTTGAAGTTTTAGATAAAAAAAATGATCCGGATTCTATACCTACTATAACGAATGAAAACTATACTCTCGAAAAGAAAATATATCCAAAAATCACTCAAGATAATGCAGTCGAATTTTTAACCGAATATGGTGCCAATAACCCTGAAACAAAAGTAAGAATAAGTACAGTTCACGGTAATATTGAAATTCTGCTTTTTAAAGATACTCCACTCCATCGTGCTAATTTTATTTATTTGGTCAAACAGCTATATTTTGACGATACTTTTTTCCACAGAGTAGCACCAAATTTTATTATTCAAGCTGGAAACAGTGATCTTAAGTCGACATCCCAAAAAAGAAAAGCACTTTCATCAAAGTACAGATTACCAGCAGAGCTTAATTCGGGAAGAATTCATAAATATGGAACCATATCTGGAGCCAAACATTATCGTAAAAACCCAGATAAAATGTCTGCACCCTATGAGTTTTTTATATTTATAGGTCCAAAAAATAGTGCAAATCACCTTAATGGTGATTACACCGTATTTGGAAAAGTAACCAAAGGAATGGAAGTTGTTGAAACGATAGCCAACCTACCAGCAGACAAACAGGAATGGCCATTAGACAATGTCTATATTAAGGCGGAAATTATAGATTAAATTAAAATCTTGTTTCGCAGAATAGAATTATTCCTTTAATTCCTCATTGGTATATAAGGTTGGTAACGATAATTTAAAAGTTACTGCTAATACTCTAATTAAAATTACCAAAGCCCCAGAAATCAGTACTACAGCATCTTGAGGTAATGGAGTATAAAGCAATCCAAAATAAGCAAATGCTCCTGCAATACAAGCAGTAGCATAAATTTCTTTTCTGAAGATTATAGGAATTTCATTACATAATATATCTCTTATAACTCCTCCAAAACATGCAGATAAAGTACCTAATGCAACACAAATTAGAGGTGGAAACCCTGCTGCAATCCCTTTTTCAACACCTATAATGGTATAAAACGCAATCCCAATGGTATCGAATAAAAATAATGATTTACGAATATAACCTAGTTTCTTTCTAAAAATTATCGCCAAAACGGAAGCACCAGCAATGATGTAAATAAACCGAAGATCAAACATCCAAAAAACTGGGGCATCAATAAGAAGATCTCTTATTGTTCCTCCTCCTACTGCTGTTACAAAGGCGATTATAAATATGCCAAAAGGGTCCATTCTCTTTTTCACAGCAGTTAAAACCCCTGAAATGGAAAAGGAAAGTGTTCCTAAAATATCTATGATTAATAATAAACTCATTGGTTTTGGGTATAAAATTACAACTGGTCACTAAAAAATGACAGTTCAGAAAAACAGATTATTATAGTTTTTCAAAACATCTCATTTTTGGGGTATAAAATTAATAAAAACAATCCATATGAAAACTCTTTTACTTACCATTACATTCGCATTAACAAGTTTATTTTTAAATGCACAATCAAGTTCTGAAACTATAACAGATGGAACCACTCTTAAAGTTACCGTAGCTTTAAATGGCTCAGGAGGACATGTTCTTGTCGGCTTACACAATGAAAGCACCTTTATGAAAGCTCCTCTTGAATCAGCAAGCGGTGAAATTATTGATGGAAAATCTACAATCACTTTCAACAATGTGAAACCAGGAACTTATGGAGTAATGGTTGTGCATGATAAAAACGATAATAAAAGAATGGATTTCGAGCCAAGTGGGATGCCTACAGAGTCCTACGGAATGTCTAACAATGTTATGAGTTATGGCCCACCACAATGGAACGATGCAAAATTTGAAGTATCCAATACACCCTTAGAAATAGAAATAAGACTATAACAAAAAATCATTACTCTAATTTTCTGAAAGTCTAATATTGAAAAATATTGGACTTTTTTATATAGATATAATCTAATACTATTTAAAATTAAATAGATTTAATTGATTATTACTTATCTTTG
>CAJXYJ010000137.1 GCA_913063255.1 uncultured Flavobacteriales bacterium
ATTCAACAAGGAAAATTAAAGCCTACTGAAATTGCAGAAGAAAATAGAGATTATTATTTAGAAAGAAGATATCCAGCTTTTGGAAATTTAGTTCCTAGAGATGTAGCTTCAAGAGCAGCAAAAGAAAGATGTGATGCGGGTTATGGAGTAAATGCAACAGGAGAAGCAGTGTATTTAGATTTTACTGCAGCAATAGAACGCTACGGAAAAGAACAGGCAAAAATACATGGAGTAAAGGATGCTTCAAAAACAAAAATCACTGAATTAGGAGAAGCGGTTATTGAAGAGAAATACGGAAACCTTTTTCAGATGTACGAAAAGATTGTAGCTGAAAATCCTTATAAAACACCAATGATGATTTATCCAGCAACCCACTATACTATGGGTGGTGTTTGGGTAGATTATAACCTAATGACTACAGTGCCTGGATTGTATTGTATTGGAGAAGCAAACTTTAGTGATCATGGAGCAAACCGTTTAGGAGCTTCTGCATTAATGCAAGGTCTTGCTGATGGATATTTTGTTCTTCCATACACTATTGGGGATTATTTATCAGATGATATTCGAACTGGAAAGATCCCAACAGATTCACCAGAGTTTGATGCTGTTGAAAAAGAAGTAACCGATAGAATCAACTTCTTTATCAATAATAAAGGGACTAAATCTGTGGATCATTTCCACAAACGCTTAGGAAAAGTAATGTGGGATAAAGTTGGAATGGCTCGTAACGAAAAAGGTTTAACTGAAGCTATGGCTGAAATTAAAGCAATTCGAGAAGAGTTTTGGAAAGAAGTAAAAGTTCCAGGAGATGCTAACGAGATGAATCCTGAATTAGAAAAAGCAGGACGTGTTGCAGATTTCCTTGAATTAGGAGAGTTATTTGCTAAAGATGCATTGGATAGAAATGAATCTTGTGGAGGGCATTATAGAGAGGAAAGTGTAGTAAAAGATGGAGAGCAAAAAGGAGAAGCTCTACGTAATGACGAAGACTTTGCCTATGTTTCTGCTTGGGAATATAAAGGAGAACCTTCAAATGCAATATTACATAAAGAAGAATTAGAATTTAAAGATATTGAGCTTAAACAACGTTCATACAAATAAAAAGAGAATATGAATCTTACACTAAAAATATGGCGTCAAAAAGATGCTAACGACAAAGGGAAATTAGTCGATTATAAGGTAAATGATATTTCAGAGCATATGTCTTTTTTAGAAATGATGGATGTTTTAAATGAACAATTGATAAATGCTGGAGAAGAACCAGTTGCCTTTGATCATGATTGTAGAGAAGGAATATGTGGTATGTGTTCTTTATATATAAACGGAGAAGCACATGGACCTGACAGAGGAGTTACTACTTGTCAGTTACATATGCGTTCGTTTAAAGATGGAGATACTATTTATATCGAACCTTTTAGAGCAGCAGCATTTCCTGTAATAAAAGATTTAGTAGTGGATAGAATGTCATTTGAGCGTATTCAACAAGCAGGAGGTTTTGTTTCTGTAAATACTTCAGGAAATACTCAGGACGCAAATGCTTTGCCTATTTCAAAACATGCAGCAGATGAAGCTATGGATGCAGCAACTTGTATTGGTTGTGGTGCTTGTGTAGCTACTTGTAAAAACTCATCAGCGATGTTATTTGTTGGAGCAAAAGTTTCTCAATATGCATTATTGCCTCAAGGAAAAGTGGAAGCTGCAGATCGAGTTATGAATATGGTGCATCAAATGGATTTAGAAGGGTTTGGTAATTGTACCAATACTGGTGCTTGTGAAATAGAATGTCCTAAAGGAATTTCTTTAGAGAATATAGCTCGTATGAATCGAGAGTATTTAAAAGCTAGTTTAAAAGGATAAGGATTTTATAATTGTAGAATTTTTTTATCCATTGTAAAAAAGGGTTGTAATTTTTTGTTAAGGAGAAGAGTAAAGTTACTTTTATAATATGAAATCTAAACTTCCAAACCTGCCTACATCTATATTTGCTGTAATGAGTAAAATGGCAGCAGATCATAAAGCATTAAATCTTTCACAGGGTTTTCCAAATTTTAAAAGCGATCCTTTATTAATTGAATTAGTAAATCAGGCAATGAAGGATGGATATAATCAATATGCTCCTATGCCAGGAGATATTGGTTTGCGTGAGGCTATTTCTCAAAAAACAACAAGCCTTCACCATAAAACTTACCGTCCAGATACAGAAATTACAGTAACCGCAGGAGCAACTCAGGCTATTTTTACAATTATTGCTGCAATTATTAATAAAGGAGATGAGGTGATTATTTTCACTCCTGCGTATGATTGTTACGATCCAGCAATAAAACTATTTGGAGGAAAAATAATACCAGTACAATTAAGAGCACCAAATTATAAGGTGGATTGGAATGATGTAGAAGCTAAGATTACTCCTAAAACAAAACTCATTATTATTAATACTCCACATAATCCCAGCGGAGTTATTTTTTCTGAAGAGGATATGCTTCAATTACAAAGCATTGCAGAAAAACATAATTTATTGGTGCTAAGTGATGAAGTGTATGAGCATATTATTTTTGATGGGAATACTCATTTTAGCGCTGCTAGGTTTCCTGCCTTAGTCTCTCGGTGTTTTATTACCGCATCCTTTGGAAAAACATTTCATAATACAGGTTGGAAAATGGGCTATTGTTTGGCGCCAGAATATTTAATGAAAGAATTTAAGAAAGTACATCAATTCAATGTGTTTAGTGTAAATAGTCCTATGCAAAGAGCCTTGGGGGATTATCTAGCAACTCCAGATCATTATCTAGGTCTTTCCGCCTTTTACCAACAAAAGAGAGACTTATTTATACATTTAATAAAAGACTCCAAGTTTAAAATAATCCCATCCAAAGGAACTTACTTTCAGATGTTAGATTTTTCTGAAATTTCCCAAGAAAGCGATATTACATTTACAGAAAGGTTAACTAAAGAACAAAAAATTGCAACCATACCCACTTCTGTTTTCAATGCAAATAATGAAGATTTTAAACAGATTAGAGTATGTTTTGCTAAAACAGAAGAAACCTTAGTCTCTGCTGCAAATATTTTAAATGCTATTTAGTTGCTTATCCTTTTGGGTGTACTAAATCCATTTCTTCAATTAGGTGATGAGCTCCAGCATATTTGTCTATGATAAATAGAACATATCGTAGATCGACCATAATATTTCTACAAATTTCTGGATCGTAATTCATATCACTCATAGTACCTTCCCATACTCTGTCAAAATTTAAGCCTACCAGATTTCCATGTGCATCAATTGCTGGACTTCCAGAATTACCTCCTGTGGTATGATTGGTTCCTAAAAAGCAAATAGGAAGTTTTCCATTGGAGTCAGCATATTGCCCATAATCTTTAGCAGCATAAAGGTCCTGTAATTTTTGAGGAACATCAAACTCATAATCACCAGGAATATATTTTTCAATAACACCATCTAAATAAGTAACAGGATTATAATAAACAGCATCTCTTGGAGCATATCCTTTTACCTGGCCATAAGTCACTCTTAAAGTACTGTTGGCATCTGGATAATACCTTTCATTTGGCATCACTTCCATTAAGGCTTTCATATATGTTTTTTGCAATGCGTTAATTTCAGTATTGATTCTTTGGTATTCAGGATTTATAGTATTGTAAAATTCCTCTATAAATGGTTTTGCATAAATATATGCAGAATCATCATTCAGCTTTTTTAGAACCCCTTCTGCATCTCCTTGTAAAACTTCTAAAGCAGTATTAGTATTTGTAAAATTGGTGCTTTTGTAAATAGAAGCATCTTTATTGTCTGTATAGAAAGATATAATGGCATTATATACATTCTCATCTAGTGTAGCATTGTAATTTTTATGAATCCCTTGAATCCTAGCGATGGTGCTTTCTTTAGATTTGTTAAAGGATTCTTCTCCTTTTTTAAAGGAACTTTCCATTTGGTATAATCGAAACATCATATGCATAAGCTCGTTGTTTCTAATAAATACTTCTATAAAATTACTTCGTTTTATAGCTACGTCTTCAAACTCTGCATATAGTTTTTCAAGATCTGATAAAGTACTGCCATAAGTTTCTTCAAGTCCTTTTTCTTTTATTAAAACTTGAAATTTAGCTTCAAATTCCCGTTTTTTTGCAATGGCATTACTTTTCTCAATACCAAGGTTTTCACCAATCCATTTTTTCCAATAATTGGCTATTCTGGCTTGTTTTGAAGCATATTGAATTCTAATTTTATTGTCATTCTTCATGGCTTCATCGATAACTTTAAGAGCAGCTTCTCTAATTTCAATATTACTTGGGTTCACTTTTTGAGTAATTTGTTCTATAGCTGCTGCAGGAAGATATTCATTGGTTCTTCCTGGAAACCCAAATACTAGAGTAAAATCATTTTCAGCAACACCATCTAAAGAGATGGGTAAGTAATGTTTAGGTGTATAAGGAACATTGTCTTTATGGTACTTGGCTGGACGGTTATTTTTATCTGCGTAGATTCTGAATAATGAAAAATCACCAGTATGTCTTGGCCAAACCCAATTGTCGGTATCGCTACCAAACTTACCGATACTTACAGGTGGAGCTCCTACTAAACGAACATCTTCAAACCGTTCTGTAATAAACAAAAAGTATTGATTGCCTTTAAAAAAAGCTTTTATTTTACTGCCTTGCCATTCTTCTTTGGATGCTGCTTTATTTATGGCTGCACTATTTTTATCGATTAAGGATTGTTTTTCCTTTTCAGAAAGTTGGCTTGTAACTCCTTGTAAAACCCTTGTAGTAACATCTTCAATACGAATTATAAACTCGATAAATAATCCCTCGTTTGGTAATTCTTCAGAATAATTCATCGCCCAAAATCCATTCGTTATATAATCGTTTTCTTCAGAAGAATGAGACTGTATCTGTCCAAATCCACAATGATGATTTGTTAAAATTAATCCTTTGTCAGAAATCACTTCACTGGTACAACCGCCATTAAAATGACCAATAGCATCTTTTAAACTAGACTTATTTACATCGAATATATCTTTTGCAGAAAGTTTACTTCCAAGAGAAGTCATTTCTTCTTCATTCATACCTTCTAATAAAGAAGGAATCCACATTCCACCTTGTTGTGCTGTTAGCTGAAGGGAGATAAATAAAATTAAGATTTTTAAGAATTTCATAGCGTATTTTGTTTGATTTCAAATATATAAAAGCTAATCTGATATTAGAAGAGATTTAAGTATTTTTACAAGATGCAAGACGAACTTCATATTTCGATTATTCAGACCAGTTTAGTTTGGGAAAACCCTGAAGAAAATAGAATACTTTTTTCAGAAAAAATAAAATCTATTTCAGAAAAAACTCACCTGATTGTTCTCCCTGAAATGTTTACCACAGGCTTTACCATGAATGCTACTGCATTGGCAGAAGAAGAGAATGGTGCTACTTTACAATGGATGCAGAAAGAAGCCAAAAAAATGGATTGTGCAATTACAGGAAGCATCATTATATCAGAAAACGAGAGCTATTATAATCGTTTGTTTTTTGTATTTCCTAATGGAGAATATAAAACCTATAATAAACGACATACTTTTACTTTGGCTGGAGAGCATAAAACCTTTTCTTCTGGTAAAGAACATTTGATAGTTGACTATTTGGGGTGGAAGTTTTGCCCATTGATTTGTTACGATTTACGCTTTCCCGTTTGGGCTCGTAATACGCAGAACTACGACGTTTTATTATATGTAGCCAACTGGCCTCAAAAAAGAATTCTGGCTTGGGATGCATTACTTAAAGCTAGGGCAATTGAGAATATGAGCTATTGTGTGGGAGTAAATAGAACAGGAACAGATGATAATAGCCATCAATACAATGGTCATTCTGCGGTGTATGATGTTCTTGGTGAACAAGTCTCAACAGCAAATTTTGAAGAGGAGTTTGTTGAAACGATTGTGCTTCAAAAATCACATATTGAAAAAAACAGAAATCATCTTCAATTCTTAAACGATAGAGATAAATTTAATCTAAAATAAATGTTTCATTAAGGCTCCAATTCGCTCTTACTTCTAATAAGGAAGGATAATAAATAACGGTTTCTGGCTGAAGACCTTTTAAATAATTTCCAGTATCCCAAATTTTATTTTCGTTTTCATCATAAATAATCCGGATGTAATATTTCCCAGGATTTATATAATCAAAAAACGCCTCCTTATTAGTACTTAAATATTCTTCTGAAATCACTTTATACCGTTCATTTACCAATTGAATGATATATGGAAAATCTTTCGCATTTGTTAAAGATAAAGTTAAAGACCCATAATCTGAGAGGTTTCTGGTTCGGACTCTAGTAACTAAAGTGTCGTTTGTGTTTTCGTAAAAATCTGTAAATGCCCCTGGCAAAAACTGTACAGTGTAGTTTTGACCTTCAGACATATTAAAAATAATGTCTGTGGTATTATACTCTTTATCCATAATTCCACTTACTTCGATATCCACGGAATCTTTATCCATTACATTAATCTTTTCAAGGTCCAATGAAACTATAGGAGTGTTTGCAGCAAAATTTAAGGTGTCATTTAATGTTAGTATCCCAGAATTAATAGCCGATATTTTTAAAGAATCTTGATGTAAATCTCGCATTCGAGTGTTAAGTGTATCCAACCAAAAATCGTTTTTTGCATAAAACAAAAGGGAGTCGTTTTCTATAGATGGCTTGAACCAATAATGAATAGAATCTGTTTTTCGATCTCGATAAGAAACAGCTTCAAAATCAGTAGGAACTTTAGAAGCCAATTCTAATTCTAAATTTTGAGCATCCCCCTGATATCCAAAAATGATATGATTTTTAGACTCGTGTTTGGGTTTTGATAAAGAATATTCTGGCGTTTCTTTAAATAAATTTATGGTGTATACACTATCAGTTGGGATGGTGATAATTTTATTTACAAACCCAATTTTATCGTTTTGAGGTTGAAACATATAATCGTTGTTATTTTCCTTTAAAGCTACTAATAAATAGTCGCCTTTTTTTAGATTGGAAAGCTCAAAAGTATCTGTACTGTCTTGTGTTGAGGTTATATAAGTAGGTTTCTCTAGATAAACGATAGAGTCACTAAATGTTTCATTTACCTCGTACAACATTACGGTAGTAGCAGATTCGGGCTTTAA
>CAJXYJ010000138.1 GCA_913063255.1 uncultured Flavobacteriales bacterium
GGATATTTTTCGAAATTAGTTTGCGATTATTTAGCCGAAAAGCCCGAATTGCAATCTTTTTACCATCGTTTTCCGAAGATCGAAAATTTTGAAAAACAATTGGAAGAAAAAAGCCGGTCACTGAGTTGTCACCCTGAGCTTGTCGAAGGGCAGTCGAGAAATACATTAGTTAATTCCCTAAACAAACAATACCAAGGGATTAATGTTTCTGAAGCTACTCAGATTAATATAGATTCCCTAACTAAAGAACACACATTTACTATAACCACAGGGCACCAACTCAATTTGTTTACTGGACCTTTATACTTTTTATATAAAATATTTTCGGTAATCAATCTTGCTGAAAAATTAAATAAAAAGCATCCCAAAAATCATTTTGTGCCGGTCTATTGGATGGCGACCGAAGATCACGATTTTGAGGAGATCAATTATTTTAATTTGTTTGGAGCAAAAGTAGCCTGGGAAAGAGATAGTGGTGGAGCTGTTGGAGAACTTACTACCGAAGGATTAGAGGAGTTATTAGCAGTTTTAAAAACGACTATTGGAGAAAGTACGAATGCCCAAAAACTAAGCACTCTTTTTTCTAATGCCTATATAAAACATAATAACCTTGCCGATGCAACACGTTATTTAGCTAACGAATTATTTTCCGAATACGGATTGGTCATTATCGATGGAAATGATAAAGAGTTAAAAAAGCAATTCATTCCTTTTGCCAAAAAAGAACTATTTGAAAATCGTTCGTTTGTAAAAGTGGAACCCACTTCCAAGAATCTTGAAAAGTTAGGCTTTAAAAGACAGGTGAATCCTAGAGAGGTCAATTTGTTTTACCTAACAAAAGGATTGCGAGAGAGGATTGTGGAAGAAAACGGAAGCTTTAAAATTAACAATACAGAACTAGTTTTTACCAAAGCTGAAATCTTACAAGAGCTGAAGGATTATCCTGAGCGATTTTCTCCTAATGCTTTATTGCGTCCTCTTTTTCAAGAAGTGGTATTGCCAAACTTATGTTATGTAGGAGGAGGAGGGGAGTTGGCCTATTGGTTTCAGCTAAAAGATTATTTTGAAAGTGTTGAAATAACTTTCCCAATTTTATTACTTCGAAATTCGGTATTGCTAGTCCCACAAAAACTTTCTAAGAAATTAGAAAAATTAAACGAAAATATCAATGCTTTATTTTTATCTAATTACGACTTAGAAAAAAAGCATACCCATCAATTGTCAGATATAATTATCGATTTTACTCCCCAACGAGAACATTTACGGCAACAATTTAAAGACCTTTATATGGTTGCTGAAAAAACCGATACTTCTTTTGTAGGTGCTGTTGCAGCTCAAGAAAAAAAGCAACTCAATGGATTGGACTATTTGGAAAAAAGATTGTTAAAAGCCGAAAAAAGAAAATTAGCAGACCAATTGCAACGATTAACTGCGATACAAGAATACTTATTTCCTAAAGAAAGTCTACAAGAACGAACCGTTAATTTTTCGGAGTTTTATTTGGAGTATGGGGATGAATTATTTCAAAGTTTAAAAGAAAATTTAGAGCCATTATGTAATGAATTTACCATAATTGAATTACATAATTGATCCTATTATATCTCTAAAAAATAAAAAACTCCTTTGTTATTTACAAAGGAGTTTTTTATACAAAAAATATTTAAAGTCTTCAATCTAATTATTCACTTTTACATGATCAGAGTCATTTTGGTCTAAAACGGTAGTTCCAAAAATTAACCAAGGAAAAGAAGCAAAACCATCTGGTGAAGCTGTACAAGTACTAATAATTGCAATTCGATATTCATCTGGATCAGCATTGTTACCTTCACCATTATCTATTACAGAAAAGTAAACATAAGTTCCAACTTCAAACATATCGCAAGGCGGTGGTGGCGGTGGCGGTGGACAATTTGGAAATGTAGGACATGGTGGTGGCGGTGGCGGTGGTAGGATGTTATTAAATACAACCTCAGTTATTAATCCTCCATAAATTGCTTCATTTCCATTATCACCTATTATGGCTACACTTGAAGTCTCAAGTAACATATGAATTTGATTTGGGAAATGAATTTCAGCACTACCATGCGAACCTCCATTGTTTTGAGTACCATCAAAAGAGCCAAACCCAGTAATATCACCATGGGTATGTGAGCTGTTACCTCTGTTGTTTGATGTAACATTTGTTTCTAGTTTATCTATTGATATTGTTTCCCAAGTTGATGTACTGTTGGAATGTTTTAAAACATAAACCGAATCGGTTGTTTGTTCTATAATTTGGTTAGGGGTCTCTTCTTTACTGCAAGAAGCGAAGAAAAGAAGGCCTAAAGACATAAAAAGGATTAATTTTTTCATAATAAATCTATTTAGTTAATTGAAAGCACTATTGCTTAGTGTAAAAGTAATATGGGAATCAAGGATTAAAAAGAGTTGTTTACCTAATGGTAAGATTATTTACCTAATGGTGAAAGGATTGTCCCAAGGGTTGATTAAACGGTAATTTAGATATAGAGGTATAAGAAAAATACGACTATTGCCACATTAAAAAAAATAAAAATATTGTTGTTGATTATGAGTTTTTAATTCGGTTGTTTTCATACCACTCTGAAAACTGTTTCTTTTTTCGTCTAGAAACAGGAACATTTATAGTGTTTGAGAGTTCTACTATTGTACCTTTTGAATAATTTATTATGTGCTCCCTATTTAGAATATGAGATCGGTGGCATCTATAAAACCCTTTGGAGTCTAGCAACTCTTCTAAATCACTTAGTGTCTTTGATACAAGTTTTTTACTGCCATTCTTTAGATAGATATAGCTATAGTTACGATCTCCTTCAATATGAATAATATCTTTTATAACCAATTTCAAATCCCCATCTTGAGTTTTTAAAATCAGCATATGATCTGCTATATTCTTAATACTCATATTTCGCAATGCCAAAACCAAGTTTTCTTTATGAGGTCTAATATTTATATGTTTTTTATAGCGATTAATTGCTTTTTTCAATTCTCCTAAATCTAGAGGTTTCAATAAATAATCCAAAGCATTAAATCGAATGGCTTTGATAGCATAATGACTGTAGGAGGTAATGAATATAGTTTGAAAAGTGATATCTGAAAGCTGCGCTAGCATTTCGAAGCCTGTCATATCAGCCATTTCCACGTCGAGGAAAATAAGTTCTGGTTGCAAAGAAGCGATTTTTTGTAAGCCTTCACGGCCACTACAAGCCGTTGAGAGTAAATGTACTTCTGGAAAATATTGATTCAATTTATCTTGTAATAGTTCCCTAATAAAAGGATCATCATCGATAATTAGGCAATTTATTTTTTCTGAAGTCATACGCTTGATTATAATTTTTTAAAAATAAGTTAATTGATTTAATGTTTCATTTTCTAAACTATAAAATTAAAGTTCATTTACCTTATTAATTAGTAAAGCTTGAGATTTTATATGGACTTCATAAGCTTTTAGATAGAGACTTTTTGTGTTCTCATATTTTTCTTCAATTATTGATTGTTCAATCTCAACTAAGAGGTGTTTTAAAGATTCAATTCCCATAAAACCTGTTTGTGGTTTTATAAAATGTACATTTAAGGCTAAATCTGACCAGTTCTCTTGATCCACATTTTTACTCATGCGTTCATAAATTTCAGGTGCTGTTGAAAGATACATCGAAATATATTTTTTTATTTTTAGTGTATCACCCCCAGTTATTTTCTTTAAAAAGGATAAATCAATCATACTAAATGGTTATTAGATAGGCATTAACCTCTATTTGCTCTTAACTCTTTAAAAATAGGCACAATTAATTCCTCAGTACTATAAGGCTTAGGAATATAATTATCCATTCCAGCTTTAAAACAGCTATCCACTTCCGTTTTTAATAAACTAGCCGTCATAGCTATAATTGGTACTGCATCATTTCTATTTTCTTGTTTTTCAATCTCCCTAATTTTTCTAGTAGCATCAAACCCATTCATTTCGGGCATTTGTACATCCATTAAAATAAGATCAAAGTCTTCGGTTTTAAATTTCTCGACTGCTAATGCTCCATTTTCAACGGTATCTAATTGTATGCCTTCAATATGAAAAGTCAAATCATCTTGAGCAATCATTTGATTAAAAGGATTGTCTTCCGCAATAAGAACACGAATCCCTTTAAGGGAATCTGTCATCACTTTAAGTTTCTCTTCCGAAATAAGTCCATCTACAGTAGCATTATCTTCAGCAATCGTTAAGGGTAGCGTTATATAAAAAGAACTTCCGGTTCCTTCTTCACTTTCTAACCAAATTTTTCCCTCTTGTAACTCTACCAATTGTTTTGAAATGCTAAGTCCAAGTCCAGTACCTCCATAGTGACGTGTTGTAGAACCTTTGGCTTGTTCGAATGCTGTAAAAATATGTTTCTGCTGATTTGTTGAAATTCCAATTCCGGTATCTTTTACTTGAAATTGAAGCTGTTCCTTTTTAAATTCCATCAATATATTCACTGTGCCCTTTTCTGTAAACTTTATAGCATTCCCAGCAAGGTTGATTAAAACTTGATTCAAACGGGTAGGATCTCCCATAATAAGGGTAGGAACATTATCTTTTGCTGTATAGGATAATATTAATCCTTTTTCTTCTGCCTTGTATTTTAATATTTGAATCACATTTTCTAACACTAATTTTGGATTCATGGGGATGCTCTCAATTTCTAATTTACCAGCTTCTATTTTTGAAAGATCTAGCACATCATTTAAGATAACAACTAAATTTTCTGAACTTGTTTGCATCGCATTTAAAAATACATCTTGTGTTGTAGGATGGTTGTTTCGTTTTAATATTTTTATCATTCCAGAAATCGCATGCATAGGGGTGCGAATTTCATGACTCATATTAGCCAGAAACTGCTCTTTGTATTTTTCAGATTGTTCTACTTTCTTTTTCTGTTCCTCAATAATTTCTTTTTGTTGACGGGTTACTTTAAGACGGTTGAAAATAACAAATGCCAACAAAGAGATTAATAGTAGAACAGCACCAATGGCTATAGATATTTTACGTTGGGCTTTTGTTTTTTGAGTTTCAATAGCAATCTCTTTTTCATTTTCAAGATCATCAATCGCCTTTTGTTTGTCGTAATCGGCTTGTACCTGTATTTCAATAATTGCTTTTTGGTTCTCTTCACTATTTAGGCTATCGCGCATTTGAAAATAGAGCTCGTTCATTTCAAGAGCTTCTTTATATTTTCCTTTCGCCCTATAACTAACAACAAGATTTTTAGATATACCTTTGGTTTTAAGAATATTACCCGACTCTCTTGACAATCGTAGCGCATTATTACCAAGCGAAATTGCCTCATTGTGACGTCCTACTTCTGTATAAATCGTTGACATAGCATATTGGGCATCTATGATACCTTCCAGATAACCCATTTCTTCAAATAATATTAATCCCTGAGAGGTATAGTCAATAGCAAGTTTATAGTTTTTTAATTGAAGGTAAGCATTGCCTATCTCAATGGAAATTCCCGCCACACCATGTTTAACTCCAAGTTCTTCAAAAACCATTAGGGCCACGGTTAGATTTTCCAAGGCTTTATGGTACTCTCCTAGAGTTGAATAACAGGAGCCAATATTAGCACGAGTACCAGCTATGCCTATTTTATGTTCAATTTTTTCATAGTTAATAATGTTTGTAGTATATAGTTTAAGTGCTTCTTTGGTGTTCCCTTGTTCAAGATTAATTGTTGCAAGAACGTTTTGACCACTTGCAATACCTTGAAAGTCTTCAACTTCTTTGGAGATTTTGATACCTCGATTAAGATAGTCAATTGCTTCGTCGAGGTTTCCCTTCAATCTGTATATAGTTCCAATATTGATTAAAGAAAGTCCTATTTTTCTTTGCTCACCTAGCTCTTCAAATAGTTTTAAGCTTTTACTTAAATATTCAAGGCAAGTATCAAAATCACCTTTTTTTCGATATATTGAACCAATGTTGTTAAAGCCTCCAGCTAAATTATACTTGTCACCTATTTCTTCAGAAATGGTTACACTCCTTAAATAATTTTCGAGTGCAGTATCATGTTTTCCTTTCATTGAATAGACTTCCCCTTGCGTAATTAGTGAGGCAGCCATCCATTTTCGATGGCCAGAAGATTCTGCCAGATCGTATTGTAGTTGAGCATAATAAAAAGCACTGTCAGGGTTACTCAGACGATAGCCATCTCGTGCTATAATTTCAACAGTCTTTAACCGACTTGTATCTGATAGTGTTCGGTTATTCCAAACAACGATTAAAGAATCTAAATTGACTTGAGCCTTTGCAGTTAAGAAAAATCCAAAAATTGCGATTACTAAAAATAGATTTTTGATTTTCATGAGCTTGGTTGTTAGAAGTTTTTTTTCAATGTTAAATCTACATCTTCAATTGCTAAATTGAGCTTTATTAAAATACTATCTACTAATGTATTTAATTCTACCATGGGTATGGTTTCGTATTCATGTTCTAATCTACGAATTGGAGACACAATATTTTTAATGCCAAAAAATTGTAATTGTGGACTCATTTGATGCAATATTTGGCGCACCGATTTTCTGTTACCAGCTTCTAAACTCTTTTCTAAACTATCGATACGCTGAGGTATTAACTCTTTAAATTGTATTAAGTATTTATAAATTACTTTGTGATCTCCTCTTGAAATATGGATTAATTCCTTTGGATTTATAATAGTAGTAGCCCAATCTATATCCATTTATTTGTTGTTTTAAAAGACCTTGTCTCCAATTAATACTCCGAAAATAAGATTAAAAAACAAACTAAAAATATAAAATGTCCCATTGGTATATCTAACGGTCATTTGCCGTTGGATCAATAGAGTTACCGTTTGATCAATGGGTTTTTAATTATTTATTCTATAATTTCGTAATCAATACTTAGTTTTCGCAAAGCTCTTAAAGCAGAACCAGAGTTTTTATCTT
>CAJXYJ010000139.1 GCA_913063255.1 uncultured Flavobacteriales bacterium
ATAAATATAACTAGTAAATTTGCAGTCAATTAATTAAAATAAATAATGACTAAATTTAAATTAGACGATACGGATCATAAAATTCTTGATATGTTAATTGAGAATACAAGAGTTCCATTTACAGATATAGCTAAGAAGTTAGATATTTCGGCAGGTACCGTTCATGTTAGAGTACGAAAAATGGAGGAATCTAAACTTATTACAGGATCTTCATTAACTATAGATTATCAAAAACTTGGCTATTCTTTTATAGCATATGTTGGGATATTTTTAAATAAATCTTCACAGACTCATTTTGTATTAGAGAGAATTAGTGAAATTCCATTTGTAACCGTAGCACATGTTACTACTGGAAAATTCAACATCTATTGTAAAATACGTGCAAAAAATACAGAGCAAGCAAAAAATATTATTTATAAAATAGATGACATTGAAGGTGTTACAAGAACAGAAACGATGATTTCATTAGAAGAAAGTATCAATGATAAAAAAAGATTGATGCATCATATATTTAAAGAAATATAATTTTAATCTAAATATTATTTAAGAACCCTTTGTGATTTCACAAAGGGTTTTTTTAATACTTTTAAATAAAATAAAACCAATGAAAATTTCTAAAATTAAATCCACGGAGTTTCATCCTTACTTTAAGACCTATATGGATAAAGTTGGAGATATTCATTTGCTTGATGCTTTGCAGAAAGGAGCTAAAGAGACTTTGTTTTTTTTTGAATCTATTCCTGAATCTAAATTGATCTATCGATATTCAGAAGGAAAATGGACTATTAAAGATATCCTTTTGCATATGATAGATACAGAACGGACATTTTGCTACCGAGCATTAAATTTTGCAAGATCTAAAAACTCTAAGCTTGATGGGTTTGATGAAAACGTATATGTAGAAAATGCTCAGGCTAATTCAAGGACTATCGCAGAATTAATTGCAGAATATAATGCAGTTCGAAATGCTACAATTTTATTGTTTGATAGTTTTTCAGATGAAGCCTTAAAAAGTAATGGAATGGCTAATAATGCTATTCTTTCTGTTAGAGCTGCGGGGTTTATAATTTGTGGTCATGAAACTCATCATAAACAGATAATTAAAGAGCGTTATTTATAGTTTCTATAATACTCAAAAGCTTCTAAAATTAAATGATTAGAGACTTCACAGTTTATTTTATGAATTCCAATATCCTGTAATAAGACAAATAGTATTTTCCCGTTTGTGTTCTTTTTATCATAGATAAGTAGCTTTATAATATCATCTATGTCTATTAAATTAAAAGCAACTTTTGTGAATTTTTTTAATATGGAACTGCTAATATCTTCTAATGTGTCTTCAGGGAAATTAAGTAATTTACTGGATATATAAGTAGTTAGAATCATTCCAATAGCAATAGCCTCTCCATGTAATAATGGTTTCTTCTCATTTTCATCTAAACAATAAGATTCAATTGCGTGGCCAAGTGTATGGCCATAGTTAAGTGTTTTCCGTAAACCTTTTTCAAAAGGGTCTTCCGTTACTACATTATTTTTAATAAGAACAGATTCCCAAAGTAGCTCTTCTAATTCTTCAATCTTTGTTTCGTTAAGAATTTTAATTTTGTTCCAATAGGTTTTTGAATGAATTAATCCGTGCTTAAGCATTTCTGCATAGCCAGAAGTTTTTTGCTTGTCGGGAAGTGTTTTTAAAAATTGTGTATCTATTAAAACTAATATTGGATTATTAATAACTCCAATCTGATTTTTAATTAAACCCAAATCAACTCCATTTTTTCCACCTACAGAAGCGTCTACCATGGCAAGTAGGGATGTGGGTATATTGATAAAATCTATCCCTCGTTTAAATGTGGAAGCAACAAAGCCTCCCAGATCTGTAACAACGCCACCTCCTAAATTAATAATAAGGCTATTTCGATCTGCTCCTTTTTCTGAAAGTTTGTTCCAAAGTAATAAGCAGGTTTCTAAATTTTTATGTGTTTCTCCTTCTGGAATATCTAAAAATTCTGGAGTACAATCGAATTTATAATTTTCTAAAAATAAAGCAGCGCATAGCTTTTGAGTATTTGTATCTGTTATAACAAAGACCTTAGATGGCTTATTTTTTTTAATTTCTTTATTAAAAGCATCCCAGGCTCCAGAATTGCAATAAACCGAACCTTTTTCTTTAAGGATTTCCTTCATGAATTTTCGACTTTTGTTGAATTAAATAATGTCAAAACTAAGTATATTTGTTTTAAAATTACAACATGAAAGCAAATACTCTTTTCAATAATACTGAAACCGCTTTTCAGCTTAAAAATGATTCGCAATTAGAACGAGCATATTTTCTGTTTAAAATGATTTCAAAAGAGCCTTTAGTGCGTATAGGTACTGCTGCTACAAAGTTTGCTCTTAATTTGAATTTGCCTGTAGAAGGCTTGATACGATCTACCGTTTTTGATCATTTTTGTGGAGGAGTAAATGAGAAGGATTGTATGCCAGTTGTGGATCATTTAGATAAAGTAGGAGTTAGTTCTGTGTTGGATTATTCTGTAGAGGGAAAAGAAGGAAATGAACAGTTGGATGCTACTTTAAAAAAAGTACTTGAATTAACAGATTTTGCAGAAACAAAAACTTCCATGCCATTTTCGGTTTTTAAGCCAACGGGATTTGGAAGATTTGAATTGTATAGAAAAATAACCGAAAAAGAAAACCTATCCCCATTAGAAGTTGAAGAATGGGAAGGTGTTGTTACTCGATTTGATAAAGCTTGTAAGGCAGCATTAGATGCTAAAGTAACTTTACTTATTGATGCTGAAGAAAGCTGGATGCAGGATGCTGCAGATGATCTTTGTGAGCGAATGATGGTAAAATACAATAAAGATAGGGCTGTTGTGTATAATACATTGCAATGTTATCGTTGGGATCGATTGGATTATTTAAAAGAACAACACGCCAAAGCAAAAGCTGCGGGATATAAATTGGGCTATAAAATTGTTCGTGGAGCTTATTTGGAAAAAGAGAATGAAAGAGCAGAAGAAAAAGGATATAAATCTCCGATGCAAGCGAGTAAAAAAGCTACAGATGAATGTTTTAATGCAGTATTGCAATACATTTTAGAGAATCTTGAAGACATAGAGCTATTTATAGGAACCCATAACGAGGAAAGTAATTATCTAGCAATGGATTTAATGAATTCTTTGGGGATAGCTGTAAATGATTCGAGAGTGTGGTTTGGACAATTGTATGGTATGAGTGATCATATCACCTTTAATATCGCTACAAAGGAATATAATGTCGCTAAATACATTCCCTTTGGACCTGTAAAGGATGTGATGCCTTATTTAATTCGTCGTGCGGAAGAAAACACCTCTGTTGCAGGACAGACAAGTAGGGAATTATCTTTGATTAAAAAAGAAAAACAAAGAAGAAAGATAAAGTGATTTGACTATATTTAATTGCTTCAGACAAGTAGTTATAAGAAACTAATCGATTATTAAAATATCTTGAACAGTAGCCTTATTACTACAGTTTTCAACGGTTATCTTTATTTTTTTATCTGAATTTGGCATTTCTTTTGGAGCAACATTCCCTTCAATCACATAGATATTACAAGAATCTAATTGTGTATTGCTTTCCGAAAAAAGAACCTTCCCTTTTAACATTACAAAAGATATAGCTGAAGTGTCTAATTGATTTTGGCTTAGGGTATTCCACGACTTTTCAGATACTATTCGCTCTTTTGATCTAATGTTTTTTTTCGTCCTGGAATTTGGACTATAGTCAAACTCGCAGGAGGCACCACTACCGCCAACAAAAAAATATAATAAAATTAGGCCAATCCCAAAGCCACCAAGGTAAAAAGCAAAACGTTTTAATAGACTCATGTGTAGGTTTTATGGGTTTATTGTGTTATTAAATCTATATTCTTTATTCTAAAATCAAAAGATTATCAAATTAATATCGCTATAAGACATATCGAACCAACCTGCCACGGATTTATTTGTTAAAATTCCACGGTAAAAATACAACCCATTTTTCAAACCACTATCAAATCTAATCGCATTTTCAATTCCTCCAGATTCTGCAATATCTAATAAGTAAGGCGAAAAAATGTTGCTTATAGCAATTGATGCCGTTTTGGGGTATCGTGCAGGTATATTAGGGACAGCATAATGAATAACATCATGTTTTATAATGGTAGGATTGTTGTGAGAAGTCATTTGAGAGGTTTCAAAACAACCTCCCATGTCAATACCTACATCAATAATTACAGCTCCCTTTTTCATATTTTCAACCATAGTTTCAGTAACTACTACAGGAGACCTGTTTTTTCCTCGCAAAGCTCCAATAGCTACATCACACCTTAGTAAGGCTTTCATTAAATATTTGGGCTGTAGAGTAGAAGTATGTAAAGGTCTCCCTACATTAATCTGTAGTTTTCTTAATCTTGTAATGGAGCTATCAAAAACTTTTACATTGGCTCCTAAGCCCAATGCGGATCGGGTTGCAAATTCACCAACAGTTCCTGCACCAATTATCACGACTTCTACTGGAGGAACTCCACTTATATTTCCTAGAAGTAGGCCATTTCCTTTTTTTGCATTGACCATTAATTCTGCAGCAATTAGTACAGAAGCTGTTCCAGCAATTTCACTTAATGCTTTTACTGCAGGATAGCTGTGGTCTACATCTTTTATAAACTCAAATGCCAAAGCAGTGATTTTCTTTTTTGCCAAAGCTTCAAAATATTCCTTTTTACATGTTTTTAATTGTAAAGCAGAAATTAAAACTGTTTTAGGTTGGATGAGTTCAATTTCATCTAGGGTAGGGGGTTCAACTTTTAAGACAATAGAGCATCCAAATACCTTTTTAGTGTCTTTGGTGAGTTCTGCACCAGCTTCACTATAGTCTCTATCGGAAAAACCAGCTTCATTACCTGCGCCGTTTTCAATTATTACATTATGGCCATTAGCAACTATAGCTGTAACCGCATCTGGTGTTAGACAAATACGTTTTTCTTGAAAATAAGTTTCCTTTGGTATGCCAATTATGAGTTTTCCTTTTTGCTTTGAAATCTCTAAGGTTTCTTCTTGAGGAAGTAATTGTGCTTTGGTAAACGGTGATTTTGGCTTGGACATTAGTGATTTGTTGTATGTACCAAGTTACGGAAATATTTATTAATTGAAAGAAATGTAAGATTATCTAAATAAATCTTTTATTTGTTGCCAAGTCGATCTTTTTTGCCCCAGTTCTTCTTCAAAAGATTTTAAATCGTCTCCTCGAACCTTGTCAAATAGTTTTGCTCTAATCACATAAACTGAAGGTATGAGAATCATCAATAATGGTAGTATATAGATTAGTTCAACTTCATCAAGTTGATTACTTTCATTAATAATTCCCCATAATTGAAACGAATACATGGCTATAGGTGCCAATATAATCCAATGCCACCAATGTTTACAGGTGAAAAACCAAATTAGTAAAAGAAATAATGGAATTACTTTACCTGTTAAATACCAGGCTAAATGAGAAACCGAAGCGTAATTAGTTTCTAATGTAAATAAAAAAGTTTCCCAAACTTGTGAATTAGCTGGAAAATCTTCATATAAATAAAATAATAAGGGGGTACTTGCTATAATTACAACAATAATACCCCCGTGTACAAGACTGTATTTACCCCTGTCTTGGGATGTCTGGTGGTGTAATTTGTTGTTCTGTTTGTCCATCTTCTATACTTTCAGGAGTACAAGAAACAAATAAACCAGTTCCGAAAATTGCAACGATAAATAATACTTTTGTAAGTTTCATAATGTTCTTTTTTTGTGAGGTTAATAGTACAAACCTATCACAGAAAAAGACAAGTATATAAATTAAGATGGTCGTATCTTAGTAAGTTACACTTTTTTCAATATTAGCATTCTTAAAAACTTGCGATTTGGGACATCATTTAAAAGTAATTATTATGTATATTTTATCGTTATCAATTTATTTCACTGGCATCATGTTTATTGTTCTGCTTTCGTTTTTATTCTTTATTAAATTAATTCTTGTGCTCTCTAAAGGCAGTAAACTTTTAATGTTTTCTGGCCATTCTATTAAAACCCAATTTCCACTATAAAAATATTCTTCAATGCCTATGTCTAAAGCTTCCTCTTCATTTTTTATTCTGTAAAAGTCGAAATGATATACTTTATCATTATCTATTTCATATTCATTTACAATGGAGAAGGTGGGGCTACTAATAGTATCTTTTACACCTAATCTTTTAGCTAGTTCTTTTATCATTGTCGTCTTTCCTACACCCATATTTCCATAAAATAAGAGAATCTTATTTGATGTATTAAACAGTACTTTTTCTGCAATCTTTGGCAAATCTTGTATTGTAAAGGTGTATTCCATTAGATCAATAAAAGCAAATATAGAAATATATATCGATTATTTGCAAAAAAAATCGATTATATACATAAATGTAAGAACATACTTACAAATATACTACTTAGGGTCTAAAACAACAAAAGGAATGATAACTTCTTCTAATGATATGCCTCCATGTTGGTAAGTATTTCTGTAATAACTTACAAAATGGTTGTATCTATTGGGATAGGCAAAGAATAAATCTCCTTTGGCAAATATAAAAGAACTACTCATATTTATAGAAGGTAGGTGGATATCTTTTGGATTTTTAGAAACTAACACATCTTTTTCATCATAAGACAAGCTTCTACCTGTTTTATACCTAAGATTTGCACTAATATTTCTATCCCCAATTACTTTCGTTGGGTTCTTTACATTAATAGTACCGTGGTCTGTTGTTATAATTAATTTAAAACCTAAATTCGATGCTTGTTGGATAATATCTAAAAGAGGTGAGTTTTTAAACCAACTTTGGGTTAAGGATCTATAAGACTTATCGGTAGATGCCAATTCTTTTATAACTTCCATTTCAGTTTTAGAATGTGA
>CAJXYJ010000140.1 GCA_913063255.1 uncultured Flavobacteriales bacterium
TTTTTTCCGCTATCTATATATTTTTTCATGTTCAGTTTTTAGAATTAATAATCTCCTAAAGTTTCAGGATTTTGTGCAAGGGCAGTTTTTAATTGTTCGTCGTTTGGTGCTTTTCCATGCCAGGCATGTGTATGCATCATAAAGTCAACTCCATTACCCATAACCGTATGCATTAAAATACAAACTGGTTTTCCATTCCCGGTTTTTTCTTTAGCAGCTTCTAATCCATTAATTACAGCATCTAAATCATTTCCATTTTCAATTTCCAAAACATCCCAATTAAATGCTTCAAACTTTGCTCTTAAATCACCAAGTGGAAGAACCGTATCTGTTGCACCATCTATTTGTTGTTTGTTGTAATCTACAGTAACAATTAAATTATCTATACTGTTGCCAGCAGCATACATAATTGCTTCCCAGTTTTGCCCTTCTTGTAATTCACCATCTCCACAAAGCGTATAAATTAAATGAGAATCATTATTGAGTTTTTTTGCTAGAGCAGCACCGATTGCTACTGAAATTCCCTGACCCAAAGATCCTGATGCTACTCTAATACCAGGTAAGCCTTCGTGAGTAGTTGGATGTCCTTGTAACCTTGTGTTTAACAATCTAAAGGTATTTAATTCTTCTACTGGAAAATATCCAGATCTTGCAAGGACACTATAAAAAACGGGCGAAATATGACCGTTTGATAAAAAGAAAAGGTCTTCACCTATTCCGTCCATGGTAAAAGATTCATTTCTTTCTAATACTTCTTGATAAAGAGCAACAAAAAACTCAGCACAGCCTAAAGAACCTCCGGGATGCCCAGAATTCACTTTATGTACCTGTCGTAATATGTCTCTACGAACTTGTATTATTAAATCATTTAAGTATTTTTTGTCTGGCATAATATGTTATTTTTCAGCTCCAAAAGTAGAGTTTTGTAACCCCTAGTCAAAATGGAAAACTAAGCAGTTATTAACGATTTTAAGGTTTTAATTAACAGTGATGATCTGATAGGGGGAAAGGGGATAAAAATTTTATAGACTTTCTTAGTATTTACTAATAAAACAACAAATCATTTTATCTTTGCAAATTCCTATTTTAATTTAAAGTGGAGGATAAAACATAATAGATGAAATTCGATTTAAAAGCTACAGATGCAAATAGTGATGCTCGTGCGGGAACTATAACTACAGATCACGGTACAATAGAAACACCAATTTTTATGCCTGTGGGTACTATAGGTACTGTAAAAGGAGTCCATCAAAGAGAATTAAAACAGGATATTAATCCAGACATTATATTAGGAAACACCTATCATCTGTATTTACGCCCCCAAACTCCTATACTTGAAAAAGCAGGAGGTATTCATAAGTTTATGAATTGGGATAGAAACATCTTAACAGATAGTGGTGGTTATCAAGTGTATTCCCTTTCAGAAAACAGAAAAATAAAAGAAGAAGGCGTAAAGTTTAAGTCTCATATTGATGGAAGCTATCATGTATTTACTCCAGAGAATGTAATGGAAACTCAGCGTACTATTGGAGCCGATATTATTATGGCATTTGATGAATGTACTCCTTATCCTTGTGATTATCAATATGCAAAACGATCGATGCATATGACACATAGATGGTTGGAAAGGTGTATTAAACATTTAGAAAAGACTCCTTTAAAATATGATTATGAACAAACTTTTTTTCCTATAGTTCAGGGAAGTACTTATAAGGATTTAAGGAAACAATCTGCAGAATATATTGCTTCTGTTGGTGCTGAAGGAAATGCTATTGGAGGTCTTTCTGTAGGAGAACCTGCGGATGAAATGTATGAAATGACAGCAGTTGTAACTGAAGTTCTTCCGAAGGATAAGCCTAGATATTTAATGGGAGTAGGTACTCCAATTAATATTCTTGAAAATATAGCTCTAGGGATTGATATGTTTGATTGTGTAATGCCCACTAGAAATGGTAGAAACGGAATGCTCTTTACAGCCCATGGAACCATTAATATTAAAAATAAAAAATGGGAAGATGATTTTTCAGAAATTGATCCAATGAATATCACTTGGGTAGATACAGAATATAGTAAGGCATACTTACGTCATCTTTTTACCGTTAATGAGATGTTAGGCAGGCAGATTGCGACCATTCATAATTTAGGGTTTTATTTATGGTTGGTTCGCGAAGCAAGAAAGCATATCTTAGCCGGAGACTTCAGTAGTTGGAAAAAAATGATGGTACAGCAAATGGATAAAAGGTTGTAATTAGATGCTAAGCATACTCGATAGATATATTTTAAAAAGATACTTAGGTACTTTTGTTTTAATGTTACTGCTTTTTATTCCAATAGGAATAACAGTAAATCTTGCTGAAAAAATTGACAAGATTCTTGAAAATGAAGTTCCTTTTATCGAAGTATTAAAATACTATCTAGACTTTACTATTTACTTTGCCAATTTATTATTTCCCTTATTTCTATTTTTATCAGTAATCTGGTTTACTTCAAAGTTGGCAAATAACACCGAAGTTATCGCATTTTTGAGTAGTGGTGTTTCCTTTTACAGATTTTTAAGACCTTATATGATTGGTGCAACCATTGTTTGTGGAGGTGCTTTAATTATGGGGATGTATTTAGCTCCTATGGCTAGTCAGGGATTTAATGAGTTTAAATATAAATATCTTAAAAAAGGAAAAAAAGATCGAACACAATCTAATGTTTATAGGCAGATAAACGAAAACGACTATATATATGTTAGTTATTTTAATGTAAATGAAAAAAAAGGAAATAATTTTACATTAGAGCATTTTAACGGGAATAAATTAGATTATAAAATAAAAGCGAATAAAATTGAATATAACGAATCTGATTCTACTTATACCCTTTTTAATTACCTGAAACGGACGATACGTGACAATGAGGATATTTTGGAAAGCAAGAAAAAATTTGACACTATATTTAGTTTTGAATTAGAAGATTTAACTCCAGTAGAATATATCGCTGAAACTTTAAACTATACCGAGCTAAACTCGTTTATAGAGCGAGAAAAAAAACGAGGATCTTCCTATATTAATAGATATGAAGTTGTAAAGTATAAACGATGGAGTTTACCAATATCTGCTTATATTCTTACTATTATAGCAGTGGCAGTATCTTCAATTAAGCGTCGTGGAGGAATGGGAGTGAACCTTGCAATCGGAATGAGTATTGGTATGATATTTATTTTCTTCGATAAGATTTTTGGTACCATGGCAGAACAAAGTGACTTCTCACCAATTGTTGCCACTTGGTTTCCTAATTTTGTTTTTGCTATATTGGCATTATATCTTTTAAGGAATGCAAAACGTTAAATTACTTAATTACCTTCATTTACATTTTATTGTTTTCATTTGGGGTTTTACAGCGATTTTAGGTGCACTAATATCTGTAGATGCCTTTTCATTGGTTTGGTACAGAATGTTGTTAGGAGCTTTTTTTGTATTATTATTTATTGTAGTAAAAAAAGTCCATTTAAAAGTCACTTTAAAAACCCTTTTAAAACTATGTTTTGTTGGGTTACTAATCGCATTGCATTGGCTTACTTTTTTTTCAGCCATAAAGGTTTCAAATGTGTCTATTACTTTAGCGATGATGTCTACTGGAGCTTTTTTTGCTTCCCTTTTAGAACCTTTAATTTTTAAGAGGAAAATTATTAAATATGAAGTAGTTTTCGGACTAATTGTTTCTCTGGGTTTGTATATTATTTTTAGAGTTGAATCGCATTATTATTTAGGAATTATACTCGCATTAATATCTGCTTTCTTAGGTGCTTTATTTTCCATATTTAATGGAATGTTAGTCAAAACACATGATGCTTCAATAATTTCCTTTTACGAATTACTTTCCGGAATGCTTTGCATTACTATCTATTTATTAGTGACCGGAAGTATGGATAGTTCCTTTTTTAGCTTGACGGTAAACGATTGGATTTTTATTTCAATATTGGCTTCCATTTGTACAGCTTATGCATTTATAGCTCATGTGCATGTTATGCGATGGATAAGTCCTTATACCGTGATGCTTACCACAAATATGGAGCCTGTATATGGGATTATTTTAGCACTACTAATATTAGGAGATAAAGAATATATGAGTCCATCTTTTTACTTAGGTGCAATCATCATTCTAATTACAGTAATCCTAAATGGAATTATTAAAACTAGGAATAAAAGTATAGTAAATACCAAACAATAAATTTTATCTTTGTAAATTAAATTCAAATAATACAATTATACAGATACTATGGAATATCTTGATTTTGAATTACCCATTAAAGAGTTAAATGAGCAGTATATTAAAGCTTGTGAAATAGGAAAGGAAAGTGATGTTGATGTAACAAATACCTGTGCTCAGATTAAGAAGAAGTTAGATGAAACAAAGAAAGATATTTATAAAAATCTTACGCCTTGGCAACGAGTTCAATTATCTCGTCATCCTAACCGTCCTTATACTTTAGATTATATAAATGCCATTTGTGGAGATTCATTTTTAGAATTACACGGAGATCGAAATTTTAAAGACGATAAAGCAATGATTGGTGGATTGGGTAAAATCAATGATCAATCTTATATGTTTATTGGTCAACAGAAGGGATATAATACCAAGACTAGACAGTATAGAAATTTTGGAATGTCTAACCCAGAAGGGTATAGAAAAGCATTGCGTTTAATGAAATCTGCTGAGAAATTTGGAATACCTGTGGTTAGTTTAATTGACACTCCTGGTGCTTATCCTGGTTTGGAAGCTGAAGAACGTGGGCAAGGAGAAGCTATTGCTAGAAATATTCTAGAAATGACTCGTTTAAAAGTTCCAATTATTGTTGTTATCATTGGAGAAGGAGCAAGTGGTGGTGCCTTAGGAATAGGTGTTGGTGATAAAGTACTAATGCTTGAGAATACTTGGTATTCAGTTATTTCTCCCGAAAGTTGTTCTTCAATTCTTTGGAGAAGTTGGGAGTATAAAGAACAGGCTGCGGAAGCATTAAAGCTTACTGCAACAGATATGAAAAAACAGAAACTAATAGATCTAATTGTAAAAGAACCATTAGGTGGTGCGCATAGCAATAGAGAAAAAACTTTTGAAATTGTAGCAAGTGCAATTGAAAAAGAACTTGAAGGATTAAAGAACTTATCCCCAAAGGAATTAGTTAAAAATCGAATGAAAAAATATTCCGAAATGGGAGTCTTTGGTTCATAGATACAACGATTACAATCCTTTAAAAAAAATCGAAGCTTATGGTTCGGTTTTTTTTATGCTTATTAACAATATTTTTAAGTTTTCAACAGTTTATTTGTTAATGAATGGTTAACATCGAAAAATGAAAATATAGAGCATCTCATAACATTTTATTTACATTAGCGTAATGGAAAAATTAAAGCCCCAATCTGCATTTATCAAAAAGAACCCGCAGATAATTCAACTAGAAAAAGGAAAAATACCCCCACAAGCTATTGATTTAGAAGAGGTTGTGTTAGGAGCGATGATGATCGATAAGCGTGGTGTAGATGAGGTGATTGATATTTTGCATTCTGAAGTTTTTTACAAACCCGCACACCAGCATATATTTGAAGCCATTTTTAATCTTTTTAAAGAAGGTCTTCCAATTGACTTATTAACTGTTTCAACAAGATTAAAAAAAGATAAAACATTAGAGTTGGTAGGAGGGGATTTTTCGCTTATTCAGCTTACTCAAAAGGTGTCTTCTTCTGCACATATAGAGTTTCATGCTCGTATCATTATTCAGAAATATATTCAGCGTAGTTTGATAAAAATTTCAAACGAAATAATTGAAGATTCTTATAATGAAAGTACCGATGTTTTCGATCTTTTAGATACTGCAGAATCTAAATTATACGAAATAACACAAGGGAATATTAAAAAATCTTCAGAAAGCGCTCAAGACTTAGTGATTGAAGCTAAGAAAAAAATTGAAGAGATTGCAAACAAAGAAGGACTTTCAGGAATCCCTTCTGGTTTTGCAAAAGTAGATAAACTAACCTCTGGATGGCAACCGAGTGATTTAATAATTATCGCTGCACGTCCTGGTATGGGTAAAACAGCTTTCTCATTATCTATGGCTCGTAATATGGCAGTAGAACACAATGTTCCAGTAGCATTTTTCTCCTTAGAAATGTCGTCTATTCAATTAATTACCCGTTTAATATCTTCAGAAACAAGTTTAAGTTCAGAAAAACTAAGAACAGGAAACCTTGAAAAACATGAATGGGAACAACTAAATGTTAAAGTAAAAAGTTTAGAAAAAGCACCTCTTTATATAGATGATACTCCTTCCTTGTCCATTTTTGATTTACGTGCAAAAGCAAGAAGGTTAGCTTCCAAACATGGAATAAAATTACTTATGGTAGATTACCTTCAGTTAATGACTGCTGGAGGAGGACAAAAAGGTGGAAATAGAGAGCAAGAAATATCTATGATATCACGTAATCTTAAAGCTTTAGCGAAAGAATTGAATATACCGGTT
Organism: uncultured Flavobacteriales bacterium; assembly: GCA_913063255.1. Taxonomy (GTDB): domain Bacteria; phylum Bacteroidota; class Bacteroidia; order Flavobacteriales; family Flavobacteriaceae; genus Marifrigoribacter. The sequence goes on from CAJXYJ010000140.1 coordinate 6,503, forward strand.
ATTGCATTATCTCAACTTTCTCGTGCTGTAGAAACCCGTGGAGGATCTAAGCGTCCATTGCTTTCCGATCTTAGGGAATCTGGTGCAATTGAGCAAGATGC
>CAJXYJ010000141.1 GCA_913063255.1 uncultured Flavobacteriales bacterium
TTATTGATTGGGATCATGGTTTTTGTTTTTTATCAATTTAATAGTTCTCCCTTAAACTTTAACCCTGCTGCCATTGAAGATTTAAAGAAATCTGAATATGCTGCAGAATACCAACAATTAGAAAGCGATAAAATAGATCTAGAAAAATCCATTAAAACCAAACAATTATTATTTGCAAATTCTGAAACTCAAAGCCAAAAAGATAATCTTTCCCAAGAACTAAAACATTTAAATGGACTAGAAAAAGACTTGCGTACTCAGACCAAAGAGTTGATTGTAAAAGCCAATCCAAATGCAGAAACCAACGATAAGGATTATGTGTTTATTCATTTTATACTTACCCAATTACCTAGAGGATTAATAGGTTTATTATTGGCGGTGATTTTAAGTGCTGCCATGTCTTCTACAGCATCTGAGCTAAATGCCTTGGCATCTACTACAGCTATCGATTTATACAAACGGAATGTGAAACCAAAAAGTGATATACATTATGTAAAAGCTTCCAAATGGTTTACCTTACTTTGGGGGATTATTGCTATTTCGGTGGCTTGTGTCGCCAATCTGTTCGATAATTTAATACAGCTGGTTAATATTATAGGCTCTATTTTTTATGGTAATGTTTTAGGTGTATTTCTACTTGCATTTTTTATAAAATATGTAAAAAGCAAAGCGGTATTCTGGGCAGCCATTATTACACAAATCATCATTATCTATATTTGGTATATAGACCTTATGCCTTATTTATGGTTAAATTTAGTGGGTTGTGCTATCGTTATGGGAATTGCAATAGTAATACAGACAATCCTTCCTAATAAGGAATAGAGCATTGTTTTTATCAACTAATATAAGCTGGTAAACGTGAATAAAACTAATGATATAACAAGTTGGCAATAATTTATGAAATCCAAACTAACGATAATCTTTCTCTTTATATTTTTGACATTTTACGGTCAAAATATTGTTATTGATGTAACGGATAAAACTGAAGAATCAAAAGAAAACCCAGCATATGATATAAGAATAATTGAACCCAAAACAGACTCAATACATCTAAATGAAAAAAAAAAATCACAATTATACTTGGACACAATGGAGAAATAAATAGCGTTCACATAATTGATTATCCTTGGGAGACTCACGCTGATTTGAATAATCTTGAACTACCTGCTACCGATGAGGAATATTCAAGTCTATCAGACGAGGAATGGGCAAAGTTTAATGTAATAATTCCGAAACACGAAATATTAAAAGAAATAAAATTAAGTAGGAAAATAATTTTAGAGTTAAAAATAACTTCTGACAAAATTACTCATACTGATATCTATGCAGACGGAAAACTTATAAAAACATTGTATTACCAAATTGAATGAAAAAACTATTGCCAACACTACCTATAATTCATTGCGGTTGAATTTTCTATCAGAAATTCAACTAAAATTATTAACTTCCAAAAAAATGAAAACAACAACATTTCTAACATTTGTAGGCGATCAATGTGGAAAGGCTGAAGAAGCTATAAAATTTTACACTTCTATCTTTCCAAATTCGGAAATTAAAAGCATAATAAAATACTCAGAAGGAGAAGCTGGAGGAACACCGGAACTTATCAAATATGGAGTATTTACATTAAATGGTACAGAGTACATGGTTTCCGAAAGTAATTTTAATCACGCTTGGTCATTTACACCTGGAGTATCCCTGTTCGTTGAATGTAACTCTGAAAATGAAATACAAACTTTATTCGAAAAACTTTCTTCAAATGGAGGTCAGATAATGGTCCCTCTGGACAATTACGCCTCTGGGGATTACGGCTTTGGTAAAAAATTTGGATGGTGTGAAGATAAATATGGTATTTCATGGCAAGTTAATCTTTCAGAATAAATTCGAATTATAAAATAAGTCGTCCTCCTTAATGAAATAATCGAAATAGAAATAAAAAGTAACTAAAAGTCAACATCGGCTATAATTCAATATGCTTGTCTTTCTACAATCAGTGATTAATTTCCAACTTGTTCAACCAAAATAATAAATTAAAAAACAAGTATAAAAAAGAGCCTTGGAATACCAAGGCTCTTTTATATTTATGTTGAAAATGATATTTATTTATCTGCTGCTACTTTTCCTTCCCAAACCTGTAAAGATTTAGTGTTTAAAGCTACATAATCATCGTTTCCAGCTTCTGTTGCTAATTCTAAAGATGTTTTAGCCGCTTTTATAGCTCCTTTTTTATCACCAGACTTTGCATAGATTAGAGATTGTTGTCTGTAATACCAAAAAGCAGGTTCTTTTCTAGTTTCGATAGCTTTATTAATCCAAGTTTTAGACTTTTCAATATCTTTATCTGCTTCTAAATAATAAACAGCAGCAGCATAATAATCGTTAGCCGATGGTCCAGCCATTACTTTTTCGATGCTATTCGATACCATTTTGTCTGTATTAAATTTAATGTTAATGGCAACATATGTTTTTTCCCATAAAAGACCAAGGTTAGCGGAATCGTTTGAAATATTATCAAAAGACATAGTGAAAGTTTCAATAGCCAATGCCATTGGGAAAACCTGTGTTTTTACTTTAGCAGCAACCTTAGATTCGTCCCATTCTTGTGGAGTACCCCAATTAGAGGAATCACTATAAAAATAAATCTCCCAAGATTGTGCGCTAGGCTTTGTAAATATTGCGTATGTACCAGCTTTTACTTCAGAACCGCCAATAGTTACGTCTTCACTAAATGTAATTTTTGTATTGGCATTAGCACCTGTTCTCCACATCTTATCGTAAGGCACCAAACCACCAAAGATTATTCTTTCACGCATAGATGGTCTAGAATATTCTAAAGTAACTTCGGTAAGCCCTACAGTCTGTGTGATTTTTTGTGCAGTACTTGGTGCTGGGGTTTTAACTTGTGCATTTGTATTGATAGTAAATGTTAATACTAATGCTAAAAGGAATAGTTTTTTCATGAGAATGGTTTTAAGTTATTTTACATTGAAAACAAATTTACTTAATTAGATGGCAAAAACATATTTTAAAAATTAGTATTCCATTATTTTAGCAAAAGTTTAAGAAGTCTGAAAATTTATTTTTTTCAGCAAATACTATTAATATGGCTAACCTAAAAAAATTAAATTTTCTAGATAATTATTTAACGCTATGGATTTTCATTGCTATGGCATTAGGAGTAGGTGTTGGTTATTTTATTCCCCAAGTACCTGCAATAATTAATTCTTATAGTAGTGGTTCTACAAATATTCCAATTGCAATTGGACTAATTTTAATGATGTACCCTCCACTCGCTAAAGTGAATTATTCTTTATTACCTAAGGTTTTTAAAAACGTAAAGATTCTAAGTATTTCCCTTTTCTTAAACTGGATCGTTGGTCCAATATTAATGTTTGTTTTAGCAATCACTTTTTTAAGAGATTATCCTGAGTATATGGTTGGGCTTATATTAATAGGTCTAGCTCGTTGCATAGCAATGGTATTAGTTTGGAATGATCTTGCAGAGGGTAGTAAAGAATATGGTGCAGGATTAGTGGCCTTAAATAGTATATTTCAAGTTTTTGCTTATAGCTTTTATGCTTGGTTATTTATCACTGTACTTCCTCCCTATTTTGGATTTGAAGGAGCTATTGTAGATATCTCTATTGTAACTATTGCAGAAAGTGTTGCCATATATTTAGGAATCCCTTTTGCAATGGGTTTACTAAGCCGTTTAATTTTAGTACGAATTAAAGGAGAGGATTGGTATCAAAATAAGTTTATTCCAACGATATCACCATTAACCTTAATCGCCCTTTTGTTTACTATTATCGTCATGTTTTCTCTAAAAGGGGAATTGATTATTGAAATTCCGATGGACGTTTTAATTATTGCCATTCCATTATTGATCTATTTTGTTTTAATGTTCTTTATTAGTTTTTTTATTAGTAAAAGCATGGGAGCTGCTTATGATAAAAATATTTCTATTTCATTTACCGCAACAGGAAATAATTTTGAATTAGCCATTGCTGTTGCTGTTGCTGTATTTGGATTAAATTCTGGACAAGCTTTTGCTGGAGTAATTGGACCCTTGGTTGAAGTACCTGCATTAATTTTATTAGTTAGAGTTACATTTTGGCTTCGTGAAAAATATTACTAGTTATTGTATTTCACGTATTGCACCTCTATTTGTAGGATTTATCCGATTTACAATACACTTTGTCGAAATTAAATTACTTATATCCGATTTTTTAGTTCTTTTACTCTGCACCCCAATAAATGAAATTATGGAATTAGATAGAAATAAATATATCAATAGAGAAATCACAGTAACCTTTACTCCAAAAAAATGCATTCATGCCGAAAAATGTGCAAAAGGACTTTCTAAAGTATTTAGAACTTCTGTATTGCCTTGGATTAATTTAGATGGAGCCGAGACTAACAAAATCATCTCTCAAATAAAAAAATGCCCATCTGGTGCTTTAAGTTTTTGTCATAATCCGATGAAAATTCCAGCCTAGTTAATTTTTTAATAAATAAATTGTAGTCTTAAACAATTTTTATAATCTTGCACTGTTAAAAAATAAACGTCTACCTTTATATTATGTTTAAAAATATCCCTTTTATAGTTTTACTAGTCATTTCTGTATTTTCTAGTAATGCACAAGAAAATAATTTAGAGAATCAATTCAACGAGGTCTTAAAAAAATCGAACAATTATCAAGAATATAAGGTTATTAAGAAAGTTGAAATTAATGCTCTCAAAAAAAACGTATTAGATACTGTTTTTGCATTGGAGCAAAACATAGCTTCTTCCTCTATAAAAATTGAAGAACAAAAAAGTACTATTTCCAATCTTAATAATGAATTGGAAACTACTAAAAATGATTTAACCGTTTCTAAGGAAAAAGAAGAAGGTATTGAGTTATTAGGGGTTCTTACCAATAAATCCACCTATAATACTCTAGCATTTTCTTTAATAGGAATTTTACTCATTACTATTTTTGTACTGTTTTATAAATTTAAAAACAGCAATAGTGTTACAAAGTCAACACTTACTAAAATATCGGAAACCGAAGAAGAACTAGATACTTTCCGACAAAAAACAATTGAACGTGAGCAACAATTAAGAAGAAAACTACAGGACGAGATCAATAAAAATAAAGATTCGTAATACTTAATTTTCTAGCCTAACTATTTTAGCTCCTATAGCACGTAAACGCTCATCAATATTTTCATACCCACGATCTATTTGCTCTATATTATGTATTGTACTAGTTCCTTTTGCAGATAAAGCAGCTATAAGTAATGAAATTCCAGCACGAATATCTGGAGAAACCATATTTGTAGCTTTCAAAGAACTTTTAAAATCGTGTCCAATTACTGTAGCTCTATGTGGGTCGCATAAAATTATTTTCGCCCCCATATCTATCAATTTATCCACGAAAAACAAACGACTCTCGAACATTTTTTGATGAATTAAAACAGATCCTTTTGCTTGGGTAGAAATCACTAAAACAATACTTAGCAAATCTGGAGTGAATCCAGGCCAAGTAGCATCAGATACTGTTAGTATAGAACCATCTATATATCCTTGGATTTCATAACTATCTTGAGCAGGAATAAAGATATCATCTCCTCTCTTTTCTAGTTGAATTCCTAATTTTCTAAATGTATCTGGAATTAGACCCAAGTTTTCCCAACTTACATCTTTGATAGTAATTTCGCTTTGCGTCATCGCAGCTAAACCAATCCAACTACCTATCTCAATCATATCTGGCAATACTGTATGTGTACATCCGCCTAGTTCTTTCACTCCCTCAATAGTAAGTAAATTAGAACCTACTCCACTAATCTTGGCACCCATACTATTCAGCATTTTACAAAGCTGTTGTAAATAAGGTTCGCAAGCAGCATTATAAATAGTAGTAATGCCTTTTGCCATAACAGCAGCCATAACAATATTTGCAGTACCAGTAACAGATGCTTGGTCTAACAGCATATATGTTCCTGTTAAACCATTTGGAGCTTCTACACCGTAAAAGCTTTCTTCTTTAAAATATCTGAATGTTGCTCCTAATTTTATAAAACCTTCAAAATGTGTATCTAACCTTCTTCTTCCAATTTTATCGCCTCCAGGACGTGGAATATATCCTTTCCCAAACCGACTTAATAAAGGCCCAACAATCATAATAGAACCTCTAATAGAACTTCCGTCTTTTTTGAATTGCTCCGATTCTAAATATTTTAAATTTAGTTCATCCGCTTTAAATGAAAAACTTCCTTTACCAAGCTTATTAATTTTAACTCCTAAATTCTTAAGAATTTCAATAAGCTTATTAACATCCCGGATATCTGGTATGTTATTAATAATAACCTCTTCTGAAGTTAATAAAACGGCACATAAAATTTGAAGCGCTTCATTTTTTGCTCCTTGAGGAGTTATTTCTCCTTGTAATTGATGTCCTCCTTCAATTTGAAAAGTTCCCATGAATGTAGT
>CAJXYJ010000142.1 GCA_913063255.1 uncultured Flavobacteriales bacterium
TCACAACCTGAGTCATTATCAATTTCTTCAATAGTAACATTTGTAAATCCATCACCAAAAGAACAATCTGAATCTGGTTCACAAATTATAACCCCACTAGTAACCACTTTAGATACTTCATCATTGTCCGGATTAGTATCCCCATCTAAATTTGTTCGAGCAACAATGGTATAATCACCAGCTGCAGATAAATCTGCTTGCGCTGAGAATGTAAATGATTCCGTTGCACCTGCTACAATTGTTCCAGCATAATTTTCAACTTCAGCTGCACCACCATTTATAGTATATTGTACTTCTGGATTTGTGACATCATTAATTCCAAAGTTTCTAATATTGATAGTGACGTCTTCGTTTGCTGTTAATACACCATCTGAAGGAGATACAATGCTCGTTGCTCCTATATCATCTACAGAAGTATTTGGAGTAATATTGAATACTCCTACAACTCCTTTACGTCCACCATTTATATACTCATCAATAAACCAAAACGTAGATCCATCAGTATCCAATTCAAGTTTATTATAATCACAATATCTTAGATTAGGCACATTTGCTGTACTAACAGCAATAACCTCTTCATTAGCTGTCATAACTCCTAAAGCATCTCCATCGAATCTACCTGTATAATAAGAACCAACTCTAAAGTCGGTAGGATTAGGAGTGGTTGGTCCTGCCATTGCAGAATAACCCATTCCAATATTTCCACTACTATCCCAATTCATACTTGCCATCCAAGCATGTTTGCCATCTGGAGAAGTATAGGTTCCTTCTTGGTAAACTGTCCAAGGCTGATTGTCTCCAGTTTGTCGTAATTCATACCAACGAATTCCTGCTAATTCGCCAGAGCTAGCATCTGTATCAATCACAAAATTAAATATAGCAGAATTATGAGATCCAAATTTCATAAATCGCGCTTGATTCATTACTGTATTTTGTATTGCATCAATATCAGCACCACCACCAGGTTGAGATAAATTAGAAAAACTTCCTCCATCAAAGACTGATATAAATGGTGTAGCAGGCAACTCTGTTGCTGCAGACATAGTTCCATTTCCAGCTCCCCAATCCATATCTAATGTCCATAACTTCACATGATCTGTAGATATACCGCTAAACGCATCATCTTGTAAAAAAACTACGGTTGCTCCCCCAGCTGCAGGCATATTTCCATCGGTTACATCAAAAAATTGCGGGCTCCAAAACCCCTGTGTAATCATACCAGGTAATGGGAAAGCCATTATTTGAGCAGCTCCTCCTGTTAACATAACATCTCTTTCTAAAGCATACACTTTATTAGTTGAGTTTTTGTTTTCAGTAATATAATACCCATCACTCCAAATGGATAGTTTATTATAATCGTTAAATGAAATATCGTATATATACCATCCATCATTTATAGGGTCTGGACCATCTGATACTGCAACCCATGAATTACCAAAATTCAAGAAGGTAACCACCCAACGATCTGCCTCATTATCATAACTTACAGTTAAATCACAACATCCACTGCTTGGAAAAATAGCAGGAGATGGATTAGTAGGGCCCTGCAAAACATTACCAGATTTATCATAAATAACAAATGCTGTATTGTAAGTTACAAATACATGATTTGGTCCAACAGCCATATCAGGGTCTGTAGGACTTGAACTAGATGAATATGCGTCAAACACTAATGAAGGTGGAGAAACACGAACAGATTGTTCCGTTTCATGACTATTTCTAACATAATAATCATCCTGAGATTGGCGATCTTTACCAATAATAACAGGGTTCCCTAAAGATCTTTTGTCTTGAGCCTCTCTTGGGGTGTTATCTGGTGCAACAAGTTCACCTAACCTCGAAGCAATTGAAGTAACGTGTGTTGGTGTTGAAATTTCAACAGAACTGGCTTGTGCCGGTTCGTTTGGAACCATATCTTGAGCATTCGCAGAGAATGTAAACACTACTAATAACAACAAGAAAAAATAATTTTTTAGTTTCATAGTTTAAGTTTTTAGAATTAAGAATTCTAAATATACAAAAAAAACAACTAAAATATTAACATACAATAACTTATAGTATTAACTGTTTGTTTCTTTAGATAAAGAGGCACAATAGTTGTAATTTTATATTCTAATCTTAATATTATTATCACTTATGAAGTTTATAAATATTTCGTTGTTATTATTTTCTATAGTATTACTTTCTTGTAATTCTACATCTCAATCTGTTTCAAAAATTTCTGAAAACACAAATCAAATGGATGCAAAAAAAATGATAGCAGATGGGTTTACTAAAGGTCTTATTGTCACTTCAAAAGAAGAAGGAGATTGTCCAGTAACTATACAAGTGGAAGGAAAAGATGGCCCTTATTATTTAGATCCAATTAATCTAGAGGATACTTATAAAAAAAAGGGAGAAAAGATCTGGTTTAAATTTGCAGGCTTACGGATGATGAATCGTTGCGTTAAAGCAAATCCAATTAGTATTATAGAAATACAAAAAAGGATGGAATAAATCCATCCTTTTTTAATTTCCTTTTTACTTCAACCACTTTTTAAAAGAAATGGTATCTTCTAATTTTCCTGAAATTTCAGAAATTTTAATTCGTTCCTGATCCATGGTATCTCGGTTCCGAATAGTAACAGTTTCATCTTCTTTTGTTTGATGATCAACCGTAATACAAAATGGAGTTCCAACTGCATCTTGACGTCTATAACGTCTCCCTACTGCATCTTTTTCATCGTATATAACATTATAATCCCATTGTAAATCTTCAATGATTTTCTTTGCAATATCTGGCAAACCATCTTTTTTAACCAATGGTAAAATAGCAGCTTTTATTGGTGCTAAAATCGCAGGTAATTTTAATACTACTCTTGAGCTTCCATCTTCTAATTCTTCCGTTTTAAGAGAATTACTAAAAATCGCCAAAAACATTCTATCTAAACCTATAGAAGTTTCCACTACATAAGGTGTATAATTTTTATTGGTTTCGTGGTCAAAAAACTGAAGCTTTTTACCCGAATGTTCTTCATGTGCTTTTAAATCGAAGTCTGTACGAGAATGTATTCCTTCTAATTCTTTAAATCCGAATGGGAAATTAAATTCAATATCGGTAGCGGCATTCGCATAATGCGCCATTTTTTCATGATCATGAAAACGATAGTTTTCTTCTCCTAGTCCTAAAGAATGATGCCATTTAAGCCTGGTTTCTTTCCAATACTCATACCATTTCATTTCCTCTCCGGGACGTACAAAAAATTGCATTTCCATTTGTTCAAACTCCCGCATTCTAAAAATAAACTGTCTAGCAACAATTTCATTTCTAAAGGCTTTTCCGGTTTGTGCGATACCAAACGGAATTTTCATTCTCCCTGTTTTCTGAACATTTGAAAAATTAACGAAAATACCCTGTGCAGTTTCTGGACGTAAATATAAATCCATAGCACTTTCTGCAGAAGCACCCAGTTTTGTCCCAAACATTAGGTTAAATTGTTTTACATCGGTCCAGTTTTTAGATCCAGTAAGTGGGTCTGCAATCCCCAATTCTTCAATAAGTAATTTTACATCGGCTAAGTCTTCCCCTTCCAAAGAGCTTGCCATACGCTCTATAATATCTTTTTGCTGCTTTATATATCCTAAAACTCTTGGGTTGGTAGATTTAAATTCTTCCTCGTTAAAACTTTCACCAAAGCGTTTTTTTGCTTTTGTAATTTCCTTTTGTGCTTTCTTATTTATTTTTTCGCAATAATCTTCTATTAAAACATCAGCACGATATCTTTTTTTAGAATCTTTATTGTCTATTAATGGATCGTTAAACGCATCCACGTGCCCTGATGCTTTCCAAGTAGTGGGATGCATTAATATAGAAGCATCTATACCTACAATATTTTGGTGCATAAAGACCATGCTCCTCCACCAATATTCGCGTATATTTTTTTTGAGTTCTACACCATTCTGTGCATAATCGTATACTGCACTTAGTCCGTCGTATATTTCACTAGATGCAAAAACGTATCCATACTCTTTTGCGTGTGATATTACTTTTTTAAATAAATCTTCGTTTGCCATGGCGCAAAAATAAAAAAACCGTTACGATTAGCTCGTAACGGTTTCAATTATTTAATAATTAAATTATTTAAGCTCCATAGAAGAGGTTGCTACTAAGTTTGGTCCATCAAAAACATTGATGGTATATCTACCTTTTACGATATCGCCTTCTTTCGCATCTACCATTACACATACATCCAATTCTTCGTTCTCATAAAAAACTTTTGTAGATGCACTATAACTAAGGGTACCATTATCAAACTCAAGTTCCGCTTTTTCGCCCAGTAAATTATTTTTAGGGTTAATTACTTGAACGTATAACAATCTATCTCCTTTTTGAGCGATTGCATTTGGAGTTAATGCAAAACAAGCTCTTACTTTATCTGCTCTGTTTGCACGTTTTGTATCCACAATTTTACCGCTTTTTCTAATAATTACAGCAGATGTGGTTAGTCCTACAGCATTTACTACAGAACCTTCTTTAATGGTTTCTGCCATTGCTTCGTTTTCTTGTGTAACAGAATCCACCACTTTTATAGTTTCATTTAACTCCAAATAGGTGTTGTCTCTTTCGGCTACTAATAATTCGTTTGCAGCTATTAAACTATCTGCTTTTTTAAACATTAAAACACGTTCATCCTTAAGCTTTCCAATTTCAATCTTATATCGTCTTATTAAATCGATATTTGCTTGAGAATCTTTAACAGAATCTAATAAAACTACGATACGTTCACGGGCTTCCAATAACTCTTCGTCTTTAATTTCGTTTTCCTGAATCACGGCATCGTAATTCGCAATTAGTTCTTCTAAATCGCCTTCTATATCGTCTTTTTGTTCTTGTAAAATAGTAGCTGTATCTTTACTATCGTTATATAAGTTTACGGTATAAACTGCTAATACAATTAAGAGTAAAGACAAAATCCCCACTAATATTTTAAATTTGTTACTGTTGTTTTCGGTTTCCATGGTTATTAATTTAGGTTTTAATTTATAGCTAATGTACTATCTGTAATTTAAATAACGTCTACTATGTAAATATAATATACTTTTATGTTAAATCTTTTATTTCCAAAAATTTGTAATGGATGTAAGTCTGTTTTGTTAGCCTCGGAAGACATTCTATGTACTTACTGCATTCATAGCTTACCTATAGCTTGTCATCACAGAACTGGAAGTGAGGCAATGAAAACTATTTTCTACGGAAAATTTCCTGTTTTAGAAGCTACTGCGATCATAAAATTTCAGAAAAGAGGGATTACACAAGAGTTATTACACAATCTAAAATATAGGGGACAACAAAAAATAAGTTCCTTTTTTGGAAAATGGTTGGGAGCCGAATTATCTGAAATCCTACATTACCAATCTATCGATATGGTGATTCCTGTTCCGCTTCATAAACAAAAACTAAAAAAAAGAGGCTATAACCAAGTGGAGGGATTTGGAGTTGAATTAGCAAAAAAATTAGAGGTTCCATATTGTGATGATATTCTTATAAAAATTTCAAAAACGAAATCTCAAGTTTTTAAACAGCGATTTACTCGGTTTCAATCGGAAGAAATTTTCTCATTACATAAACCTCATCTAATTGAAAACAAACATATTTTATTAGTAGACGATATTGTTACTACTGGAGCAACTCTAGAAAATTGTGCATTGCAATTGCTTAAAAGCACACAAGTAAAAATAAGTCTAGCCACCATTGCCATCGCTTAATAAAGAAATCAATCCAATTACTTCTATAAGCTCAGTACAAATTCCATTTAGAAAATTTCTTAAGGGTTTATTATTACAATAAGACATACTTTAAATTAGTATAGATTTAATTACTTTTGAAGCTAATTGTTTTATTAGTTGTTTTTTATTCAATTTCTAATAAAAATCTTTAAACCTTAATTTTGAAGCATCGTCTGCTATATATTCCAATTGCCTTATTATTTATTCTTTCGTTTACGGATTGCGCCAAAAGAGGACGCCCTACAGGAGGACCAAAAGATTCTATTCCTCCAATAATTATAAAGAGTAACCCCGAGAATTATAGTATAAACTTTAATGAAAAGGAAATAAAAATCTACTTTGATGAATATATAAAACTTAAAGAATTAAATAAGGAGTTAATCATCTCACCACCTCTAAAAAACCAACCGAGTATCACTCCTTTAAGTACTTCAAAATTTATTAAAATAAAAATTACCGATACGCTAAATGAGAACACTACATATTCTATTAATTTTGGTAAAAGTATCGTAGACAATAATGAGGAAAATGCATTTAAATATTTTAAATATATATTTTCTACAGGAAGTTTTATCGATAGCCTAAGCCTAAAAGGGAAAATAAATGACGCTTTATTATTAAAGCCCGAATCTGCTACTACCGTAATGTTGTACGAGGTAAATGAAACATTTAGTGACTCTATCGTTTATCTAGA
>CAJXYJ010000143.1 GCA_913063255.1 uncultured Flavobacteriales bacterium
AAAAGTAGGACTGTATGAAATTTTTAACCTCTTGATTTATAATTCTTAAAATAGATGCTTATTTAATTATCTTTGGGTATTCTAAAACCATTAAATCAAAAATTATATTATGAAAACACTTAAAATCAAAGCAGCAATAGTAATATTCCTTTTAGGAATCATTTCTGTTAATGCGCAAGAAACTCACATCATACACGATGCAGAACAAGCAATTTTGCAAGAACAATTTGGGGATCAATGGGCAACACAAGACGAAGATATTGACGCCAAGTTAAAAGCATTAGAAAAGAAGTTTGGTAAAAAACCTAACATCATTCACATCATGTGGGATGACAATAGTTTTGGGGAAGTTGGGATTAAAGCTTTTAATAAAATTAGAGGGTATGACACTCCAAGACTAAACAAAATGGGAGAAGATGGAATTACGTTTACAAGAATGTATACAGAGCCTTCTTGTACCCCTACTCGTGCCGCTGCTTTAACAGGTCGTTTAGCAGTTCGTGCTGGAATGCATACCGTAGCTTTTCCACCAGAGGGAGGAGGGCTAAATGCGGATGAGGTAACCATAGCAGAAGTGTTGTCGGAGGCTGGTTATAATACAGCGTTTATTGCAAAAGCACATCAAGGAGATATAGAAGAGAGTTATATGCATAATCAAGGATTTGACGAAGCTCAATTCTCATTATACAATCAATTTCCACCTATATTCTGGCATAGAGATGGAGAAATGGCTCAGACAACTATTGGCTATACCAAGGCAATGTCAGAAAAAAAATACTTATTGGATGAAAGCTTTCGTCCTTATGGATACATTGGAGACATTGAGGGTAAAAAAGGGGAAACAGCTAGAGAAACAATCCCTCCAAATACGATAGAAGATTATAGAGCTCTTATCGATATGCATCAGGAAAAAGCATTAGATTATATTAAAAGAAAAGCTAATGATGATAAACCATTTTATTTGGCATATTGGCCTCATGTATATGACTTGATTGCAAAGGATATGGAGATAACTACAAGTAATGGAACTCCATATGCTCAAAACATTGAAAGGCTAGATAGACATATTGGTGAAATTTTAGACGAATTAAAAGCGCAAGGAATTTCTGATAATACGTTGGTAATAGCTATGGCAGATAATGGCCCTATGAAAGAAGTACCAAATGCGATGTACCAAGTAGTATTTAACGGAGGAAAAGGAGATTATAAAGAAGGTGGTATTAGAGTTCCTGCATTTGCACAATGGGATGGTGTAATTGAAAAAGACCAAGTTGTTGGAGATATGTTTGCAGTACATGATCTCTTTACAACGTTTGCAAATATAGCTGATGCAACTAAATACATACCAACAGATCGTGTTATTGATGGAATTGACCAAACTGCAGTATTGTTATATGGTGATGCACAATCGCGAAGAGATTATTACCATGTATATACAGGGCCAATACACGCAGCAACAATTAAGCAGCAGCACAAAAGAGTTTGGATTGGGGATCATGCTGGTTTAGTTGGAGCTAATTTTTACGATCTATATTTAGATCCTCGTGAAATGCGACCAATGATGGCGCAATTTTTATGGGCATGGGGTCCCTTCGATATGATGAAAGCTCGTCATGATGCGTTAAAAATAGAATACCCAGACCGTCCTGTAACCCATGGGATTCCATTTGGAGGGATTGATAATTTAAGACCCGAAAGCGAAAAATATATTGAAAATTACCGAGATGCTTTCGAATATAACAAGAAAAAACATCAGAGATAGGGATTAACCTTTTATTGCAAATAAAAGACAGCTATCACAAAATCAATTGTGATAGCTGTCTTTATTAATACTTTTACTTTTATGAAAAAAACACCAAACAATTCATCAAGACGTAATTTTATTAAAAATTCTGCTCTTGCAACTGGAGCTTTAGCTACATTTAGTTTTGGCGGATTTGCAAATTCAAATCTTTCAGAAGAAAATAAAAACTTAACAACTAACTCTAATGACCTACCATTAAAAATTGCGGGGTATCCTGTTAATAGGTTAAAAGCATTAATTAGTGGCAAAGTAAAAATTATTGGCTGTTCTTCTAAATTTTCAAAAGAAAGCATTGGGAATTTAAATTCCAACACATTTGCTGGGGATCAATCTTATGATATTACTGAAATAGGATTGCATCCTTTTATGTTGGCTTATGCTAATGATAATTTTAGAGATTATACTTTGCTGCCTATTTTTCCAGTACGAATATTTAGACATAAAAGTGTTTTTATTAGAAATGACCGAGATATAAACCGTCCAGAAGATTTAATAGGAAAGAAAATTGGTACAGCGGGATATTCCTCAAGTTCATTAACTTGGTTACGGGGGATCTTTCAAGATGAATATGGAATTAAACCAACAGATGTAGAATGGGTAATATCCAATAAAGATTCTTCGGCAGAAGCATCAGGAAAAATTTCTAAACAAGAGCAAATGAATCCTGAAGGTGTAAAAATTACGAATGGAAAAGCAGGATTGGATGAATCTGAATTATTGGTTACTGGCGAAGTAGATGCCTTATTCCATGCAGCAGAACCAAAAGCTTATATTGATGGGAACCCATTGGTGGAACGTCTTTTCCAAGATTCAAAAAGAGTAGAACAGGCTTATTATAAAAAAACAGGTATATTTCCCATTATGCATGCTATAGCAGTGCGAAAAAGTTTATTAGAAGAAAACCCTTGGTTGGCTAAAGCTATTTTTAATGCCTATTCAGAATCCAAAGCAATGGATTATAATTATATGAATGAATTAGGATGGGTTTTTGACACTTTGCCTTGGTATGGACAAGAATTTGAAGCAACTAAAAAAATGATGGGTGACAATTATTGGCCATATGGTATTGAACCTAATAGAAAAGCTTTAGAAGCATTGTTTAGATACTCTTATGAACAAGGATTGAGTAAATCTCATTTAACTATTAACGAACTTTTTGAAAGTTCCTCCTTAAAATTACAGGAAAAATGAAAAAACTATTACTATTATCCATCTTCTTTTTTTTAGCAGAAATTACTGGGTATTCTCAAGATATGCAAGACGCTCCATCATCTGAAGATGCAGAAGCAGCAGTATTAGCTAAAGCCACACAAAACCCTTTGGCTGCTATGTATAGTTTGCCTTTTCAGAACAACACTACATTTGGTGTTGGGTCAGAAGAAAAGACCCAAAACGTATTGAATATTCAACCAGTAATTCCAATTACATTAACTAAAAACATTAATTTAATTAACCGAGTGATTATACCAGTTATAACACAACCCTATGGTAATGATGGTGTTAAATCATCAACAGGTGTAGGAGATATTAGTTATACGGCATGGTTTTCCCCAAGTAAAGCCTCTAAATTAATTGGGGAGTGGGTCCTGCTTTTCAAATCCCAACAGGGTCTGATCCTGATGAATTTGGTTCTCATGAATTTGGCGTAGGTCCATCTGTCGTTGCCTTAACCATGATAGAACAATGGGTTGCAGGTGTTGTTATAAATAATATTTGGACTTTTGGAGATGTTGAAGAAAATAAGTTTTTATTTCAATATTTTGTAAATTATAATTTGCCCGATGCTTGGTATATAGTATCAGCCCCTATCTTGACAGCTGATTGGAATGTAGACTCAGATCAAAGATGGATTGTTCCCTTTGGAGGAGGAATTGGAAAGGTTTTTAAAATTGGCAAGCAGCCTATCAATGTAAATGCACAAGGATATTATAATGCTGTAACTCCAGACGGCTGGGGAGATTGGCAAGCTAGAGTACAAGTCCAACTATTATTTCCTAAAAAGAAAAAATAAATTAGTCACGATTCAATTAAAAAAGCCATTAACTCAAAAAGTTAATGGCTTTTTTAATTTTTGTTAGAAACAGATTAATTTTTTATATTTTCCTTTACCCAAACCATACATTCATTAAAACTATCAAATAAATGTTCTTTTGGAATTAAATCTGGGATAATATCGATTCGTTCCATCATATATTTTGGCTGTTCTAAAGTATCTACAAAAAGTACTTTTTTACCCTCTTTTACCAAATCAATTAACACCTCTTCCATCACATAAAGCCCAGATTGATCCATATATTGCATGCGATCCAATCTAATAATTACAGTGGTTGCACAATCGGGTATTTGTTTAGATAGAGCTTGAAATTCGCTAGTAGACCCGAAAAACAAAGGACCTTTAAGATGCTTTATAAAGATTTGCTCTTTTATTTCCTCAGGTATTCCAATTTCATCATCCCAAGCTTCTTCCTTTAATGACTTAACATCGGATCGTTCCGCGGAAATATCCCCTATTCTTTTCATAAACATTAAGGAAGATATAACCAGTCCAATACCAACAGCATATACTAAATTCCAAATAGAAGAAAGTACCAAAACCACTAACATAATAATCACTTCAGATTTTGGAATATATGGAATCGCCTTAAGACCTTTATAATCCATAACTCCAATTCCAACTGTAACTAATATTCCTGCTAATACTGCAGCTGGAATTTGAGAAGCTAATGGACCTAATGCCAATAACACTACTAATAAGAATAGTCCAGCAACCATACCTGATAAACGAGTTTTACCTCCTGCATTAATATTAACCACTGTTCTAATAGTAGCTCCAGCACCTGGAATACCTCCAAATATTGCAGCGACGCTATTACCTATCCCCTGCCCAATCAATTCTTTATTAGGCTTATGTTTGGTCTTGGTCATATTATCGGCAACCACAGAGGTTAATAAAGAATCTATAGCTCCTAATAATGCTAAGGTTAATGCTGTAAAAATATAGGGTGTAACAGTGCTTAAACTAAAGCCTGTAAATATTTTTAGATTGGGTAAAGGTATCCCACTTGGTATTTTTTCTATAGGAATATAATTTAATCCAAACCCCATAGATATTCCTGTCATTACCACAAGTGCTACTAAGGTACTGGGGATTTTAGTGGTGATTTTTTTGAATCCATAAATTATAAATATGGTTCCTAGAGCCAATAATAATTCCAACCATTTTAAATTTTTCAGAGCTCTTGGAATTATTTTTATCGTTCCAATAACCCCTGATGCTTCAGCACCTGCAAGAGTTTCCGATTCTTTATGTATCTGTTCTTGGGTAATACTAGTTCCTCTTTTAACCGTTTCTTCAAAATCTTCTAAAACCAAAAGCCCTTCTCCAGCCTCTTCTTTTAAAATATTATCTAAAATTATTTCTTCCGCATGAGGTTTAAATTGATTTACAAAGTCCTCATCCTCTTTAGGGTAATACCCTATTGATGGTAAAATTTGAGTGATTAAAATAATCACACCAATTGCAGTCATAAAACCAGATACTACTGGATACGGTATGTATTTAATATATTTCCCAACGCCTAAAACACCCAATCCTACTTGGAATAATCCTGCTAATAAAAAAACCGTTAAAATAACGGGTAATGCTTTGTTTATATCTCCATCAAAAGAGGCAACTATTCCTGCAATCATCACCATAGCTACTGCAATCATTGGAGCTGTCGGGCCAGATATTTGAGTGTTTGTCCCACCAAAAAGCGCTGCAAAAAACCCAACAAAAATAGCGCCATACAAACCGGCACTAGGGCCAAGACCTGAACTAACACCAAAAGCCAACGCCAACGGTAATGCTACAATACCAGCTGTAATCCCTCCAAATAGGTCTCCCTTAAAATGTTTAAAATCAAATAAATTTTTCATAGATATAGCTTAAATTTTATAGGTAAAGAAGAATAGTTTTATTCTTACTTTATATAGTTTTTTCAAATTTACTTAATTTAATATTTAATATTTAACATCTATTAAAACTTTAAAATAAATTTAAGATTTAAAAAAACAATAGAGAATATCAATCCTACTATAAATTTTTAAACGTTAAAATACATCTGAAAAATACTTAAAATAACATATATTTGCCTATTATTTAGAATTAATCTAATTAGATGATAAAAGTTAGTAATACAGCAAAGTCAAAAATAGCGTTATTAATGACCGAAGGAGGGTTTAATGCAACGGAAGATTATGTGCGCGTAGGTGTGAAAAGTGGTGGATGTTCAGGTTTATCTTACGAACTTGATTTTGACAACAAAAAGAAAGAAGAAGACAAACTTTTTGAAGACAATCAGGTAAAAATTATTGTTGATAAAAAAAGCTTCCTTTATTTAATTGGTACTACCCTAGAATATAGTGGTGGCCTTAATGGAAAAGGCTTTGTATTTAACAACCCTAACGCAAACAGAACCTGTGGCTGTGGGGAAAGTTTCTCATTATAGTTTACTGAAAAGATTATGGCGAAGTTTACCGAAGACGATTTAAAAAAAGATCTTGAAACCAAAGAATATGAATATGGTTTCTATACAGATA
>CAJXYJ010000144.1 GCA_913063255.1 uncultured Flavobacteriales bacterium
GGTAAAATGGGAAAAACCATTGAGAAACTGGCCTTACAAAAAGGACATTCCATTGTTGTAAAGTCTACAAGTGCTTCTGAAAATATTGATATTTCTGATGCAGATGTTGCCATAGAATTCTCCTCCCCTAATGCAGCGGTTAAAAACATAAAATTATGTTTAGACAACCATATTCCTGTGATTTCTGGTACTACAGGATGGTTAGAAAACTATGATGAAATGATAAAGTTATGTGAAAAACGTAACGGAAGTTTTATCTATGCGTCCAACTTTAGCGTTGGTGTAAATTTATTTTTTAATATCAATGAATATCTTTCAAAACTGATGGAACCATGGAAAGAATATCAGGTTTCTATTGAAGAAATTCATCATACACAAAAAAAAGATGCTCCAAGTGGAACGGCGATAACCATAGCAGAAGAGATTATCAAAAATTCTGATAAAAAGGAATGGAGCTTAGAAGAGGAATCAGAACAAAAATTAAAAATAACATCGCAGCGTATGGATGATGTAAAAGGAACGCATATTATAAATTATAAATCAGATATAGATAGCATTACCATAAAACACGAAGCGCACAAAAGAGAAGGATTTGCAATGGGTGCTATCCTAGCAGCCGAATGGCTTCAGAATAAAAAAGGAGTGTATAGCATGAAAGATGTGCTAAAACTTCCATAAAATAACAATTATGACATTTACAACCTTATTACTTTTTATATTAATAGTTCAATTAATTCACTTTGCAGGAACTTGGAAGCTTTATACGCTTGCTGGAAGAAAAGCTTGGGAAGCACTAATACCAGTATACAATGCAGTGGTTTTAATGAAAATTATTAACCGTTCTCCTTGGTTAACTATTTTACTCTTTATTCCAATAGTAAACCTAATTATGTTTCCTGTTATCTGGGTTGAAACCTTACGTAGTTTTGGAAAAAACAGCAATACAGATACATTCTTAGGTCTTATTACTGGTGGTTTATATATTTATTATATCAACTATACTCAAGATGTAACCTACATCAAGGACAGAAGTTTAAAACCAAGAACATCTGCTGGAGAATGGACCAGTTCCATTTTGTTTGCTATAGTTGCAGCCACTATTGTTCATACCTATGTAATGCAACCATTTACCATACCTACTTCCTCTTTAGAAAAAACATTATTAGTGGGGGATTTCTTGTTTGTGAGTAAATTTCATTATGGAGCTAGAGCACCAATGACAGCTGTTTCCTTTCCAATGGTTCACGATACCGTTCCTGTATTAAATAAAAAATCTTATTTCTTAGACCCTCAACTTCCCTATTTTAGAATTCCAGGTTTTCAAGATATTAAACGAAATGACATCGTCGTTTTTAACTGGCCAACAGATACTCTTATCGATATAAATAATCCCGCTAAAGGTTTTAAAGTAAAACCACTAGATAAGAAATCGAATTACGTAAAACGCTGTGTTGGGATTCCAGGAGATTCTTTAGAGGTAATTGACGGTTATGTATTTATTAATGGAAAGCAAAATGAGATACCAGATCGAGCAAGACTGCAGTTTTCATATTATGTTAAAACCAATGGACAACTAAGTCCTCAGCTTTTAAAAGATCGTTATGACATTACCGACCGTTACAATTATAATAGAGAAAATGGTGTTTATGGCTTTGCAGCAATTTCAGACGAATCTGTAGCATTATTAAAAAAGAATCCGAAAGTAATTGAGGTTATAAAAATTGAAAATGAAAAAGGAAAATGGAGCCCTAGTGTTTTTCCACAGGATCCAAGATTTCCTTGGAACACTAAATTTTTCGGACCACTTTATATTCCTAAACAAGGAGCTACTATCGCTATAACCATCGAAAATATTCCTCTTTATAAACGAGTAATAGAAGTTTATGAAGGAAGTGAATTAGGGATTAACAATAAAATCTCACAATCAGGCACGCAAGTATTCTTAAATGGTTCAGAGATTACTGAATATACCTTTTTACAAGATTATTATTGGATGATGGGAGACAATAGAGATAACTCACAAGATGCACGTATGTGGGGCTTTGTACCATTTAATCATGTAGTAGGAAAGCCAGTTTTTGTTTGGATGAGTTATGACGGAAACGCCCAAGGATGGGATAAAATTCGTACAGAACGCCTATTCACAACCGTTGGCGGTGAAGGAGAACCTATCTCGTTTTTTAAATATTTTGTGATATTATTAGCCGGATGGTTTATTTTCGATTTCTTTAGAAAGCGTAAGAAAAAAGCATAATAATTAGATATGAGTTGGATTAAAACGATTTCTTATAAAAATGCGGAAGGAAAATTAAAAAGCATCTATAACAAAGTTAAAGGTCCGAACGATAGTATAGACAATGTATTATCCATACACAGTTTGCGTCCTCATTCTTTGGTAGGTCATATGTCCTTATACAAAAATGTCTTACATAACTCAAACAATACCCTTCCAAAATGGTATTTGGAAGCAATTGGAGTTTATGTTAGCTATTTAAACCAATGCGATTATTGTGTTATACATCATTTTGAAGGCTTTAAAAGACTTTTAAATAATGATGAGAAAGCTTCCGAATTTATGGAAGCAATTAAAAATGATACTTTAGAAAATTATTTTGAAACCAAATTATTTGAAGGTATAAAATATGCTGAAACACTAACCAGTTCCATGCATAATCTTTCAAAATCAACAATTGATAAACTAAAGGATTTGGGTTTTTCGGAAGGAGAGGTTTTAGAAATCAATCAGGTGACTAGCTATTTTAATTATGCAAATAGAACCGTAAATGGTTTGGGAGTAAATACAAAAGGGGATATTATTGGACTTTCTCCAAACGATAGTGACGACCCAGATAATTGGAGTCATAAGTAGACCATTCTATGAAAACTATTCTTATACATCCTACTTACTTCCCTTCTATTGTTCAGATGGCAGCTATTGTACAAGCTGATAATGTCGTGTTTGAGGTTTCTGGGAATTACCAAAAGCAAAGTTATCGAAGTCGGGCTTATGTAGCACATAGCAATGGGAAGCTTTTGCTTAGTATTCCTGTAAAACATTCTGAAGATGGCAGAAAACTGAAAACAAAAGAGGTGCAAGTTGAAAATGCTTTTCCTTGGCAAATTCAACATTGGAAATCCCTAGAATCTGCCTATCGCACTTCTCCATATTTTGAATTTTATGAAGATGATTTAAAGCCTTTATTTTTTAATAAAGTAACTTCATTATTAGAATTCAATTTAAAAGTCTTTGATTTTATCTGTGAACTTTTAGAGATTGATATTTCTTATACATTTACTGAAGAATACTTAAAATCTCCAACACAAACCGATTTGCGATTTCTAGCAAATTCTAAGTTAAAGAAGGATTACCAACTAAAACCCTATTTTCAGGTTTTAGGAAGCAATTATGATTTTATACCAAATCTTTCTATTCTAGATTTACTTTTTAATGAAGGAACCAACGCCCTTCAATATTTAGAATCTCAAAAAATTGATTTGCTGTAAAACACATTACCACTCTACCCTAGCACTTACAGGGTAATGGTCTGAAAAAGTAGTATTTATATTTTCAAAAGAAACCACATTTAATTCCTCCGATGACATAATATAATCAATTCGTGTTGGAAAGGAATCAAACAAATAGGTTGTGCCTATACCATTTCCTTTTTCAATAAAAGCATCCTTTAAATTATCAGATAAATTATGATATACATAAGAAAATGGAGTATTATTAAAATCTCCACATAACAACACTGGGTATTTAGATGCTTGTTGGTGCTTTTTAATTATTTCCGCTTGTTCTTGTTGCTTTTTAAAAGCATTCGATGTTCTTTTTATAAATTTTTCTTTATCTCCTTCTTGTAAAGAACTAATACTAGACGCAATACCAAGGGACTGCAAATGCAAATTATAAACCCGAAGAGTATCCTTATCTTTTATAACATCAACATATAAAGCATTATTACCAGTATTTTCAAAATCGAAAGACCCTTTGTTTAGGAATGGATATTTTGATAAAATAGCATGACCTAATCTTTCACTATTTCTATAATAAATATACTGATATGGATATGCTGAAAAATCTACTTCATTTTCGGCATAAAACTCTTGAATACAAATAATATCTGGCTGCTGAGAAGTTAAAATTTCTGAAAATGTTTCCGCAACAATTTTTGGTTGTGGGTTTTCTTCATAGGCATTAAACAAATGCACATTATAAGATAATACCCTAAGAGAATTTTCAGAGTTAGAAATCTTACTTTCAGAAGAAAATTGAAAAAAAGAACCGAAATGAAAGTGAGCAATAATTAAAACAATTAAAGAAATAACAATCTTCTGTTTCAGTTTAAATAACCAATAAATTACAAATGAAAAATTTAGGATAAGCAAAGGGAAAACAGCTAAACTCAGCAAAGAAATTGTTGGGAAGCTTTTTGGAGGTATAAATGGAAGTATAAAACAAACAACCAATAGAAATGCAACAACCAAGTTGATCCAATATAAAATTCTATTAAAAAGCCCCAACTTTTTTTTCAAATCTATCTGTTATTAATTATCCTTACCCGCTTTAAAAAGAAAGTCTTTTTCTACTTTAGTTAAACTTTCATAACCACTTTTTCCAATTTTATCTAGAATTACATCAATTTTTTTCTGATGTTCTACTTGTGCGGAGTTTTTAGATGCTTTAGTTGTAGTCTTATGCTTGGTTCTATGTACTTTTTTAAAAGGTCTCTTGTGTTTTGGTTTAAATTGATTTAAAAACCAATCTATTATATTTTCAAACCATATCCCAATATCGTTTCCCTTTGCCAATTGTCTGGCATAAACATATCCAAATAAAGCACCACCCAAATGAGCTAATAAGCCACCAGCATTCCCTGAAGAAGGTAATTGAATAAGATCAAATAATACAACAAAAAGCCCTATTTGCCATAATTTAATTTTGAACATGAAAATTCGAGCAACCGTATTAGGAGTATATACTGCTATAAATATCATAATGGCTCTTACTGCAGCTGAAGCCCCTAAAAGTCCTCCATACTGTCCATTAAATACAGGAAATAGATTGTAGGACAACACATATAACAAACCTCCACTTATTGCTCCTAATAAGTAAATAGTCATAAAACGTTTTGCACTAAACAAATTGATTACATAAGAACCAAACCAATATAAAATGTACATATTCCAGAACACATGCCAAAAACTAAAATGTAAAAAACTATAAGTAATAAGTGACCAAGGCTGCGTTAAGAGAGAGAAAAAATCGTTTGGTAATACCAACCAAGCTGTTAAGTCTCCTGGTGGAATTTTAAAAAAGAAAGAACTTAAAAAAATCAATAAAAATATAAGCGTATTAATCACAATAAGCTTTAATACGATATTGGCTTGTTTAAATTGGTATGTTAGGTTATTTGTAGTCAATATTTTTATTTTTTATTTTACTTAAAACTTCATTTAATGAGATTGCTTCAGCTTTAAAAGCTTCGCAAAGACATCGGTCTTCTAACTTCTGTCATCCTACAATATTTTAATTCCATCGATGAGAATCAAAACTATTCTTTTTCCAATACCATGACATTATAAACCCAAATAATGCGCCACCTAAATGTGCAAAATGAGCAACTCCTGTTCCGGCTCCAGAGATTCCAAAAAACAAATCTCCTAATAATATCAATGGAATAAAATATTTTGCTTTAATAGGAACTGGAAAAAATATCAACATCAATTCAGCATTTGGAAACATCATTCCAAAAGCAACTAGGATTCCATATATGGCACCAGAAGCACCAACTGCAGGGGTGTTAAAAGAATTGTATGCAGATTGTATCACATCTACAGAAACCGTATTTAATATCCCTGAGTTATATTGTCCAGTTGTAAAGAGGCTTGTAATATCTGCTTGACTCATTCCAGCATTAAAAAGAATATCAGTGGCAGATTCTACTTGGTAATAATTGACTAGAGTATGAATCAATGCCGCTCCAAATCCAGCTGAAAAGTAAAAAAACAAGAATTTATTTCTTCCCCATATTTGTTCTAAGGGAGAACCAAAAGCCCAAAGGGCATACATATTAAATAATATATGCATAATTCCTCCATGCATAAACATATGCGTTAAAGGCTGCCATAATTGAAAACTAGGATTTTCGAAAAAATACAATGAAAACAACCTATAGGCTGTTTCTCCTAACAATTGTGTTCCTATAAAAAATATAACATTAACAATGATTAATGCTTTTATAGTTTCTGAAATTCTTCCCATTTATTTAAATTTTTTATCTAAATCTGACACATCTAAGGTCATTAATACAGGTTTATTTGTTGGTG
>CAJXYJ010000145.1 GCA_913063255.1 uncultured Flavobacteriales bacterium
AAGCATAGCGCATTCTATTATATTCGAGTATTGGAAATCCCAACACCAACTTGGCAAGCCTATGACTCAAAATTTTATAATATTGAAATGGATGAGAAAGTTGAAATGATGGCTCAGGAAAGAGCTTATACAAGTCCAATTTGGTATTTGCCTAAATAAACTAATACTATTTACAAAAACACTTATAAGACTGTCTTTTTAGGCAGTCTTTTTTTTAAATTTACAAAATGAAGAAACTACTTAAAGAACCCTTTTTCCATTTTATTGCCATTGGTATTTTACTGTTTATTTTGTATGGATGGGTGAATGATAAAACTGATTCTAAAGATACCATCATCATTAACGATTTTGATGTAAGCAGTATTATTTCAAAATGGGAGATGCAATGGAAACGACCTCCAACCGAAAAAGAATTGGAAAATTCTATCCAACTAAACATCAAACAAGAGGTTTTTTACCAAGAAGCTTTAAAAATGAATTTTGATCATAATGACGAAATCATCAAAAGAAGGTTGTCTCAAAAAATGCAATTCTTATCCAATGATATTGCAGCGATGATAGAGCCTACAGATAAAGAGTTAAAAGAATATTATAAAGAACACGCAGACAAATATTTAAATCCGACTTCTTATTCATTATATCAAATAACCTTTAGTCCAGATAAAAGAAAAGACAATTATAAAGATGCCCTTGAAACCTTAAAACAATTCCCAAATGCCACATTTGAAGAAATGAAGAACTGGGGTGATAAACTTCCGTTTAATTATTATTTCGAAGCTATAAATGCCAATGAATTGGGTTTGCAATTAGGTTCAAAGTTTTCTGAAGAATTGAATAAGGTTGTTATTAAAAAATGGTCTGGACCTGTAAAATCAGGCTTTGGATATCATTTGGTATATGTTGTTGAAAAAATTGCTCCGACCCTACCCGACTTTGAACTCATTAAAAGTAATATCATTCGTGATTATGAGTACGACTATCAAATTGAAATAAATGAAACCATTTATCAAGAATTCAAAAAGAATTATACCATAGAACTTGATATAAAATCGGAAGATATTGACCCAAGTTTTGTAAAATATTTACAAGAAGAAATAAATAAGTAGTCAGATGAAAAAAGCTTTATTTATTTTATTGTTTTTATTCAATTTTCAGGGTTGGGCACATGAAGTACGTCCTGCATTTTTACAAATAATTCAAACTTCTGAAACAAGTTATAACGTATTTTGGAAAGTACCAAGTATGGGAGAAGGCGTTCCCAAAATAAATCCTGTTTTCGCACCTTTTTTTATAATTGAAGAATTAAATCGACCTAATCAATTACCAGGTTCTGTCATCTACTCCTATAAAATAACTTCAAAAGAATTATTACAAGGAACCATTATAAGGATTGAAGGGTTAAATAAAACTTTGATTGATGCTTTGGTCACCATAGACTATTTAAATGGCGAGAAAGTAACATTTATGTTACAGCCCGATAAGGATTCAGAAGTAATACCAGGAGAATCCTCAACCTATGATGTCATTAAAACCTACACCGTATTAGGGGTAGAACATATTTTAGAAGGTATAGATCATTTGCTTTTTGTATTTGCCCTACTATTAATTACGGTAGGCTTTCGGAAATTAATCAAAACAGTTACCGCATTTACCATAGCACATAGTATCACGTTATCGCTTTCTGCCATGGGAATCATTGGTCTCCCCGGAGCCCCAGTAGAAGCTGTTATTGCACTAAGTATTGTGTTCTTAGCAGTAGAATTGGTGAAATATTATAAAGGAGAAGTAGGACTCACCGTAAAATATCCTTGGATTGTAGCCTTTACTTTTGGACTATTACATGGCTTTGGATTTGCAGGTGCTTTAGCAGATATTGGCTTACCACAGACAGATATACCATTGGCTTTATTATTTTTTAATGTAGGTGTAGAAATAGGTCAAATTGTATTTATTCTAGCGGTTTTGATTTTTATCTATCTCATGAAAAAAATCAAAACAAAATGGCCAACATGGATTCAAAAAGCAACTCCTTATGCGATTGGAAGTATTGCCTCTTTTTGGTTGGTGGAGCGTGTGATTGCTTTTTGGAGTTAACTACATACTTCTTAGTAATTAAATCTCCCATTTTTCTATGGGGAATACAAGGAAGAATAGATATTTAAAATCAAAAATTATTTTTTTCAAGCCATTAGCCTTATATTTAATACTTTATATCTAATCACTAATTTTTAATTTAATCAACTTATTATGAAAATTATCAAAGGCTTATTTACCATTATTCTTCTATCTGTACTTATAATTTCCTGTAAGGAAACCAAAAAAGAAGAGCAGTCTGAAGCAATGGAATCTACAGAATCTGTAGAAGAAACTGCGCAAGAACAACCAGAAATGAAATCTGAAGAGGCTGCAGAAACAAAAGAAATGACTGGGTTTAGTTATGCTGTAAACTATCCTAAGGATACAGAATTAGCCGGAGAAGTAGATAGTACTATTAAAAGTCTATTAACAAACCACCCAGAATTAGAAGCAGATTTTGCTAATGCTTATGGATTTGCCGTTTTTCCTAAAATCACAAAGGCTGGCTTAGGAATAGGTGGTGCAGGTGGAAAAGGATTGGTTTTAGAAAATGGTCATGTTATTGGATTATCTAAATTAATGCAAGCTACCTTAGGTTTTCAAGCTGGTGGACAACAATATACCCAAGCTATCTTTTTTGAAAACAAAGCTTCCTTAGATAATTTTACCAATGGGAAATTCAAGTTTTCTTCTGAAGCATCTGCTGTAGTTTTAACATCTGGAGTTTCTACTAATATTGTATATCATGATGGTGTTGCTACCATAATTGAAAGTGAAAAAGGTGCCATGTTTGAAGCATCTTTAGGAACACAAAAATTTAAATACGATGAGGGTATATAGACTCTAAAACCATAAAATAATCTAAAGGAATCACAAATTGTGGTTCCTTTTTATTTTAACAAACACATTAAACCTTTAAGCGTATAAAATATATTATTTTTATATTACGGCTCCAAAAAACACAAACACCAATTAAAAATTATTATGGATAAAATAGAATTCTTATTGATTATACCAGCTATTATTTATGGTGTGGCAATAGTTGACTTACTAAAAATTTTCAGCCATAAAAAAAATTATTTTGAATTGGTAGGATGGGGTGTATTTTGTTTAACAGCCATTGTCATTTCTTGGAGTGAAATTTATAATAAAGTGGATCTTATAAAAAATGATAATATTAGTTTTTATGTATTAATCATTCAGTCCATTATTGTTGCAAGGATAGCTGCTGTTATCACTCCTGAAGAAAAGCATATTAACACCAAGAAATATTTTATGGGGATTAAAAGAAATTTCTTTTTACTTCTAGCCTTAAGTGCTTTTATAAATTTATTAAGCCAGTATTTTGTTTTTAATGATCACTCTCCTATTTATATAAGGCCCATATTAATTTTAATTATGTTGAGTTGTGCTTATTATGATAAGGTATGGTATAGAACTACCATACTATCCCTATTATTTCTATTAGCGGGTATTATAATGTTTTCAAAATATAGTATATTTCCTAGGTAGGAATAAGCTTTAAACATCCAAAAAAAAAATCTCTCCAATTATTATCTACTAAAAATTGATTTAATTTTAAACCCTAAATTCCATAACAAAAAAGCGAGTAATCCAACCGTCAATCCCATAAGAAGTTCCGTAGCTAAAATTGGAATCTTATGAAAGAAATCATGAATAAAAGGAATATTGTGCACAAACATTCCCCCTCCAACTAAAAGCATTGCTAGGGTTCCAATAATGGCAATTAATTGAATTAACTTTGGTAACACCCAGACCAAACCTTGTCCTAAATTATTTAATGAATTTTTATAAAAACCTTTTTTATTTTCTGAAAGCTTTATAAATCGAAACCCTGCATCATCAATTCTTACCATTAAAGCAACAATACCATAAACACCAATAGTTGCAACTATGGCAACTAGGGTTACTACCACAATTTGAGTAAATAAATTAAACTTCGTTACCGTACCCAATGCAATCATTATGATCTCTAGTGATAATATGAAATCGGTGATGATAGCTGATTTAATTTTAGATTTTTCAATCTTCAACAATTCTGCTTCTGTTTTTATTTCGTTAAAATCAACCGTAGGATGTTCTTTATAAAAAAAGGTATGAATTATTTTTTCAACTCCTTCAAAGCTTAAATAAACACCTCCTATTAATAATATAGGAACGATTAACTCTGGCAAAAATGCACTCAATAAAAAGGCAAAGGGAAGAATGATTAATTTATTTAAAAAAGAACCTTTGGTAATTGCCCAAATCACAGGTAGTTCTCTTGAGGCTCTAAAACTAGAAGCCTTTTCTGCTCCTACTGCTAAATCGTCTCCTAAAATTCCAGCTGTTTTTTTGGTAGCAACTTTGGTCATTACGGTAACATCCCCCATCAAAGTGGCGATATCATCTAATAGAGCAAAAAATCCTGACATATATAAGCTGGTTGAACTTATACAAAGTTACTATTATTAACTGTTATTTAATTGTCTTTTTAAAAATGGAATTTGCAATAAGAATAAGGATAAAAACCCAACACCGTAAATAGTAGTTTTTGAAAGTTTCATTTCGGGTAGCGTAAAATTAAATTTGAATTGCTCCGGAATTGTAATCGGATTTATTAAAGAGGTTTCTGAAAAAACTGGAAAGACAAATAACAATACTAAAACCACAGCTGTCAAAACTGAAAGTAGCATCCACATCTTTTTTGATATCAAAGGTTGATAAACAATAGAGGCACTAGTAGATTGAGATTCTATAGCTTCCATGACATTGCTGAAAAATTCTGAAGAGGGCTGGTGTAAACCTGCATCTTTAATAATTTTTTTAGTAATTCTATCGATATTTTCAGATTGCTTTTCCATAGTATTCTATTTTATTCTAATCTTTTAAAATGTTTATTTTCTGTCCCAAAGAACATTCAAATTAATAAACTATTTAAATTGACGTCATTAGTATTGTATGCTTCTGGCAAAATATAATGTTTTAATAAACTAAACAATTTTTTTCTGCTTCTATATAATTTTACTTTTATATTGTCCTCAGTTAGTTGGGTTATTTTTGCTATTTCTTTTATGGATTGTTCTTCAAAATAAAACAACGTAATAATTGCTGCTTCTTTTTCTGGCAATTCTAAAATACATTTTTTAATAACTTCACTCCTTTCTTGATCTTCTATATAAGTCAATGCATTTTCAATAACGCTACAATCCCCTTCAGTAATTTCTTCAATTAATTCTAAGGAACTATTTTTTTTATTTTTTCTAAGGGCGTCCAATGCTTTTCTATATGCAATACTATACAACCAACTAGAAAATTTTGATTCCCCTCTATAACTTGATAATGATTGAAAAGCCTTTATAAAAGTATCCTGTGCTACTTCTTCTGCTTCCTCTCGCACTTTTACTATACGAATTACAATGGTATATACAAAAGCTTGATATCTTTCTACAAGCTCTCCAAAGGCTTTTGTATCGCCTTTTAAAGTCTGCTCGATTAAATATGGGTCAGTGTTTGGTTGCATTTCAATATAAGACGCGTTAAAGTCTAATTGGGTTACAAATTACTTAAAATAAATGAAAATTAATCGCAAACTTCTGAATACTAATGATTAAAGATATAAGACCGCTTCGCTGAAAGAATAAAGACTTGATAGTAACAATCAAATAAGTGGCATTTTATATTTTAATATTTACAGGAAAAATTAAAAAAAACAATAAGAAAGGTCTGTCCACATAAAAAACACTCAAGCTATTATTATATATTGAGGTTTAAATATTTTTATTGATTTATTCAGACAACAATGTAATACAATAATTAAATCTTTGTTCTTTGTTCTTTTGTCTTAGATCTTAGGTCTTGGGTCTTGGGTCTTTTGTCTTTTTAAAATAATTAAGTTTTTTTGTAACCCATATTCAAATCCTTACGTCTATAAGAAAACGAACAGAAATTTAATTATAAAAAATCAATCATTATGGGATCAGAAGTTATTGTAGTACCTATTGTCTTCGGACTTATTTTCGGAATATTTTATTTGTTTATTTCAGCAAGACATAAAGAACGCTTGGCTTTAATAGATAAAGGAGCAGATGCTTCAATATTTTACAGTCAGAATAAAAGAGCTACGCCAATGTGGAAAGTTATAGTTGTTAATTTAGCTTTATTACTTATGGGTATTGGGTTTGGAATTTTTATTGCAGCAATCTTAAGTCAAGTACTTAGTATGGACGAAGACGTTGCATATCCAGG
>CAJXYJ010000146.1 GCA_913063255.1 uncultured Flavobacteriales bacterium
TATTGTTGTACTATTGCAATATCAATTCGTAACCAATTCAATAGAGGT
The DNA here is from genome assembly GCA_913063255.1 of uncultured Flavobacteriales bacterium. GTDB lineage: Bacteria > Bacteroidota > Bacteroidia > Flavobacteriales > Flavobacteriaceae > Marifrigoribacter. Next base: position 49 of record CAJXYJ010000146.1, read on the forward strand.
TACTTAGTCTTCGATTAAATTTCAAAAAAGAAATACCTTCAAAGCGTATTCAATTATATCAAAACAAACTTATAAATTTTTAAATGTTAGAAATTTCAGAATTAAAAGCAAAGAAGCTAGCTGAACTACAGGAAATTGCAAAAATTTCAGGTGTACCTAAATTCCGAAGCTTAAAAAAATTAGACTTGGTCTATAAAATTTTAGATCATCAAGCTGCCAACCCAGATGCAGTTAAAGCAGTGGTAAAAGAAGAAAAACCAAATCCTTCTCCAAAACAAGAACCTCAAGTAAAAAGAGAACCTCAAGCGAAAAGAGAGCCTCAAGCTAAAAGAGAGCCTCAAGCTAAAAGAGAACCACAAGCAAAAAGAGAGCCTCAAGCTAAAAGAGAACCTCAAGAAAAAAGAGAGCCTCAAGCTAAAGGAGAAACTCAAGAAAACAGAGAACCTCAAGAAAAAAAGGAACAAAACACCAATGCTCCTCAACAAAGAGAAAATCGTCCTCGTCAACAAAAAAACGAAAATAGAAATCCAAACAAACCTGCTCAAAAACCCAATCACCCACAACAAAAAAAGGGAGAGGAAGTTGAAAAACAACCAAGGAAAGAGCAGAACACAAAACAGAAGCCACCTACAGCTAAAAGAGAGCATACCAATCCTAACCAAAACAGAAGTAAGGACGGTAATAAAGACACTCGAAACCGTTACCGTCAACCCGATTATGAGTTTGACGCAATTATTGAGAGTGAAGGTGTATTAGACATAATGCAAGATGGCTATGGATTTTTACGCTCAAGTGATTATAATTATTTGTCTTCACCAGATGACATTTATGTATCACAATCACAAATTAGATTATTTGGTTTAAAAACTGGAGATACGGTTTTAGGTCAAGTTAGACCTCCTAAAGAAGGTGAAAAGTATTTCCCTTTAATTAAAGTAAACAAAATAAATGGGCAAAACCCTAATGTTGTAAGAGACAGAATTTCTTTTGAGCACTTAACTCCTTTATTTCCGGAAGAAAAATTTATCCTTGCTGATAAACAAGCTAGTATTTCTACACGTATTATTGATATGTTTGCTCCTATTGGTAAAGGACAACGTGCAATGATAGTTTCGCAACCAAAAACTGGTAAAACGATGTTGTTAAAAGACATCGCCAATGCAATTGCTGCAAACCATCCTGAAGTATATCAAATTATTCTATTAATTGATGAACGTCCTGAGGAAGTTACCGATATGCAGCGTAATGTACGTGGAGAAGTAGTTGCTTCTACTTTTGATAAAGAAGCTACTGAACACGTTCGAATTGCAAATCTTGTTCTTGAAAAAGCCAAACGTTTGGTAGAATGTGGTCATGATGTAGTAATTTTATTAGATTCTCTTACTCGTCTTGCACGTGCTTACAATACTGTACAACCTGCCAGCGGTAAAATATTAAGTGGGGGTGTTGATGCTAATGCATTACACAAACCCAAACGTTTCTTTGGAGCGGCTAGAAATATTGAAAATGGAGGTTCCTTAAGTATAATTGCAACTGCGCTTACTGAAACTGGTTCTAAGATGGATGAAGTTATCTTTGAAGAATTTAAAGGTACTGGTAATATGGAACTACAATTAGAAAGAAAGATTTCTAACCGTAGAATATTCCCAGCCATTGACCTTACTTCTTCAAGTACACGTAGAGATGACCTTCTATTAGGTGAGAATGTAATACAACGTATGTGGGTATTGCGTAAATATCTTGCAGATATGAATCCTGTTGAAGCTATGGAATTTATTAACGAACGTATTAAAAGTTCTAGAAACAACGAAGAATTCCTTGTTTCCATGAACAGATAATCTTAGATTATAAATTATTATTAAAAAATCCTGTTGAAAACTCAACAGGATTTTTTAGTATATTAAAGTCCTAAAAAAAAAAGCAACCTCTATGAAAATTCACTTTAACATATTTAATTTTTGTCTTGTAATTGTACTTGTTCTTTTTTCTTCTTGTACTTCTGAAAAGGAGGAAGTGACTTATGATTTCACAACTGTATTTGAATTATCAGAAGGTACTGAAACAGCTACCTATGATCAAATAATAGAGTTTTATAATCAATTAGCAGAAAACTATACATCTGTTGCTATTTACGAAATGGATAAAACAGATTCTGGGAAACCATTACATTTGGTAACCTTCAATCCCAATCGAAGTTTTGAGTATGAATTTTCAGAAAACAAAGACAAAAATATTCTACTTATTAATAATGGAATTCATCCTGGGGAAAGTGATGGGATAGACGCTTCTATGATACTCCTAAGAGATTTAGCACAGCAAAAAATAGATGCACCAAAAAATACAATTATAGCAGTAATCCCAGTGTATAATATTGGCGGTGCATTAAACCGAAATAATTCAACTAGAACCAATCAAAACGGTCCAAGAGAATATGGTTTTCGAGGGAATTCTCGCAATTATGATTTAAATAGAGATTTTATAAAATCTGACACTAAAAATGCAAGAGCCTTTGCTGATATTTTCAGAACCATAAAACCAAACCTTTTTATAGATAATCATGTAAGTAATGGTGCAGATTATCAATACACAATAACACATTTGTTTACCCAACATAATAAACTAGGAGGTGAATTAGGGGAGTATTTGCAAGCTTCCTTCATGAAACAGTTAGAAGATTCTCTAACTCAAAAAAAATGGGATATCACTCCTTATGTAAACGTTTTTAATAGAACTCCAGAAAGTGGATTTTCACAATTTTTTGACTCCCCAAGATACTCTACCGGTTATACTTCACTTTTTAATACACTTGGGATGATGGTGGAAACTCATATGTTAAAACCATACGACAAAAGAGTTACAGGAACCTATGAACTAATGAAGAGCTTTATCGCTATTGCGGATAATGACTCTAAAAGAATCCATGAGTTAACCCAAATTGACACCACAAATTATAAAGAAGGAACAAACTATCCAATATCTTGGAAAATTGATAGTTCACAGACCTCAACAATAAATTTTAAAGGATATGAAGGAGAAATGATTCCTAGCAAAATTACAGGCACAAAAAGATTAAAATATGATAGAAATAAACCTTTTACAAAAGAGGTGACTTATTATAATTATTTTACACCATTAAGTACCGTTACAGTTCCTGAAAAGTATATTATCCCAAAGGGATGGTGGAACATTAAAGAGCTATTGAAACTGAATAAGATTAAAATAACTTATGCTCCAAAAGACACTGTAATAACTGCTGGCGTATATAAAATTAAAAGCTTTGAAACCGTTAATAATGCTTATGAAGGGCATTATATGCATTATAAAACCGAAACAGAGTATAACAAAGAAATAGTGCAAATTAGAAAAGGAGATTATATAGTGAGTACACAACAGGAAGGCGTTCGTTATATTATGGAAACACTAGAACCTTCCGCTCCAGACTCATTTTTTAATTGGAACTTTTTCGATACTATACTTCAGCAAAAAGAAGGCTTTTCTCCTTATGTCTGGGAAGATATGGCTGTTGAATTTCTAGAAAATAATCCAGAAATAAAAAAAGAATTTGAGGCAAAAAAAATAGAAGATCCAGAATTTTCAGGAAATTGGCATTCACAATTAGACTGGATTCACAAACAATCGCCTAATTACGAAAAATCACACTTGCGTTACCCTATCATTAGGGTGGGTGGTTAAATACTCTTTTGGAAAAAGAAGCTTTACATTTTCATAACTATCATTAAGTGCTTTCTGAGATTTTTCAAAGTTTTTCCACTTTGCTTTTTTAATGCCTTCGTCTAACTGAGGCACTAACTCTCCTTTATATTCTGTGTACATTTCGTACCAATATGTAATTTTTAATTTAAAAGTATCATTCCGTTTAAAAACATGGTAGGTCTTCGTAATAAAATTTCTTATTTCAAGATCTTTAACTCCTGTCTCCTCTTCAACTTCTCTAATAGCCGCATCTTCATGACTTTCACTTTTTTCTATACCTCCTTTTGGTAAATCCCATTTCGAGTTTCTGTAAATAAAAAGAATTTCTTTTTTATTATTATAAACCAATCCACCAGCAGCTTCAACTACAGGAAGCTTTTTACGAAGAAATTGCTCTAATTTCTCTTCATTTTTATGGTACAAATTAATATAATGCAATTCGCCATTTGTAATCTTTTTAATCAATTTCTTAAAATTCACCAACTTCAAGGGTATGGAAGTATATTGACTCCCAATTTTTTTATTAGTTGAGAGAATAATAGGTATGTCTTTAACAAAAACTTTATACATTTGCACTATGATTTTAGACAAAGAAACAGCTCAAAAAACTGCTGAATTACTTCTGCAAATTAATGCAATTAAATTACAACCACAAAACCCTTTTACATGGGCATCTGGATGGAAGTCTCCAATTTATTGTGACAATCGAATTGTATTATCTTTTCCACAAGTAAGAAACTATATAAAAGAAAACTTATCCAGACAAATTGAAGAACTTTACGGAAAACCAGATATAATTGCTGGTGTAGCTACTGGAGCAATAGGAATTGGTGCATTAGTTGCAGATTTTTTAGATCTTCCTTTTTGCTATGTTCGACCAGATGCCAAAAAGCATGGTCGTCAAAATAAGGTGGAAGGTTTTTTACAAGAAGGACAAAATGTTTTAATTGTAGAAGATTTAATAAGTACAGGAAAAAGTAGTTTATTAGCGGTGGATGCTATTAGAGAAGCCAATGCTAATGTAATGGGGATGCTTGCCATTTTCACATATGGCTTTGATGTTGCTGAAGAAAATTTTGATTCGACTAATGTTACATTACACACCTTAAGCAATTATAGTAGTCTAATTCAGCTTGCTGAAAAATCGAATTATATTTCTTCCACCGATGCAAAACTACTTTCTAAATGGAGAGAAGATCCGAGCAAATGGTCACATTAAAATAATTAATCTTAATTAATAAATTATATGAACTTAACTAGTAAAAAAGTAACAGTCCAAAAATCTGCAACAGAACTTTGTGATTTTCTTTGCGATGTAAAAAACTTCAAACAATTAATGCCCGAAAATATTAGCAAATTTGAAGTTATCAATGAAAATGCTTTTATTTTTGCTCTTAAAGGAATGCCAGAAATAGCTTTGGAAGTAAAAGAAGTTAAGTCTCCAAATTATGTGAAATTAGGTGCCAAAAGCGATAAATTACCTTTTACTCTTATAGGAAACATTGAAGAAGTAAACGAAAACTCATCTGAAATTGCATTACAATTTGAAGGGGATTTTAATCCTATGATGGCAATGATGATCAAAGGTCCTATCACTAAATTTTTAGAAACTTTAGCAAGTAATTTAGAGAAGAGTTAGTATAAATTTAAAACAGATATTTAATCTCCTTTAGTTTATAGTTTTTAATAATTTCTTGATCGTTTTCAATTAAAAGCTCCCCTATTTCAGAAACGCCTTTAATTTTACCGTTGAAGCGAATTCCTTTGGAGTCTTCAAAAACGGATACTTTATTTTTTCTAAAAAGAGTTTCTTCATATTCCAATTTTAAAGTTGAATATTCTTCATTTTCAACTCGATTCAATTCTTTTAAAATTGAATTGGAAACTATTTGTAAAACTTCCTCAAGATTTTGTTTTCTACCGGTGGTCAATAATATAGAAGTTGCATGAGGTAAATTTTCAAAATTTTCTTCATTTACATTAAGACCAATACCAATAACAGAAGAGACAATTTTATTTTGCTTAATTTGGTTTTCTATTAATATTCCTGCCAATTTATTAGAATATGACATTATGTCGTTAGGCCATTTAATTGTTATATGCGGGACTAATAATTTATTTAAGGCATGGTATACTCCAATAGAAACTGCGTATACTATACTTGGCAAATGAGAAACCGGAAGGCTTTCGAACCTCTTAAACACACTAAAAGTAAGACTTTTAAGATGTTGAGATTGCCAAGCAGCTCCTAACTGTCCCCTCCCTTTATGTTGTCTCTCTGAAACAACTATAGTTCCATCCAATAGCTTTACATTTTTACCTAGATTAATAAGGTAAGTATTTGTAGAGTCAATGGCATTAAGTTTGATTATATTCACCATATAAAAATTGTGTTAATGTAACGTTACAAAAGCGTTTAAAGAAACAAATAATTAATAACTTAGCACTCTCAAATTTACGAGATTAAAATATAAAGTATTGAAAAAAGATAAAGGAACAGATCAACTTATTACTCAAATAATA
>CAJXYJ010000147.1 GCA_913063255.1 uncultured Flavobacteriales bacterium
TAGACCATGGTCACCGGAATTTTAGTGCCATCTTCAGCAGTTGCCCAAATTCTTTTAGAATCGTAATTGTCTTTATCGAACTTTCCACCTAGTACTACTGCTTCTTTTAATACGGTTTGTTCTTTGGTTTCCATATTAAAATCAATCACTGAGGCTGGTGTCGTCAAAGAATTATAATTATATCGCAAGATTTGAGTATCGAATTCTGGATTTTGAGATGCATAAGCAGTGTATGTTTCGTTATTAAATGGAAGGTAATATTCTTTTGTTCCATCCCAACGCAAAATACGTATCTCATTAAGACCGTTTCTTCGCTCACCAACTACTAAATATTCTTTAAAAATATCGATGTCTTCCAATAAAACATCTTCTCTATGAGGGATCATATCCTCCCAATGTTCTTGAGAAGTGTTTTTTTCTGAAGTCTTCATCAATTTAAAGTTAGTCGCTTTATCTTTGTTGGTTAGGATATAGAAACTATCTTCAAAATGAGAAATGCTATACTCCAATCCCCTTTCTCGAGTTTGGAATACTTTAAAATCTTCATTGGGAGTATCCGCGTTTAATATTCTAAATTCAGAAGTAAGAGTACTATAACTGCCAATTACCAAATATTTTTTGGATTTGGTTTTATAAACAAAAGTTCCGAATGTCTCGTCTTCTTCTGTAAACACCAATACATCTTTTTCAAAGTCTGTCCCTAATTGATGTCTGAAAATTTTATCTGACCGTAGCGTTTCTTCATCCTTTTGCGTGTAAAACAAGGTCTTATTATCGTTTGCCCAAGTAGATCCTCCAGTAGTTAATGGTATGTTTTCTTCTAAAATTTTTCCAGTTTCTAAATTTTTAACATACAGGGTATATTTTCTTCTACTAACGGTATCCACTCCAAATGAAACCAATTTATTATCTGGACTTACACTTAGTCCTGCTAAATTGTAATACGCATGTCCTTCAGCCATTTCATTTACATTAAATAAAATTTCCTCTTCCGCATCTAAACTATCCTTTTTACGAGTGTAAATAGGGTAATCCTTTCCCATTTCATATCGAGTAATATAATAGTATCCGTTATATTTATAGGGAACCGACTCATCGTCTTCTTTAATGCGACTCTTCATTTCCTCGAACAAATCTTCTTGAAAATCTTTGGTATGTGCCGTCTTCTTATCGTAGTAATCATTCTCTCGCTCAAGATAATCGATCACCTCCTCGTTTTCACGTTCTTTAAGCCAATAGTAATTATCAACTCTCACATCTCCATGAATTTCTAAATGTTTTTCAACCTTATCTGCTTTTGGAACTTGTATATCCATATGTTTTACTGATTGTTCTTCTTGTTTACACGAAGCCGCAAAAATAAGAGTTACCATTGAAATAAATGCTAATTTTTTCATAATGAAATATTGGTTTAATTCGATCACAAAATAGTAATTTTGAAAAGAATATAAAAACAATACCAATGTTTGGAGATATACAAGGAATGATGGGCAAATTAAAGGATGCTCAAGAAAAAATAGCAGCGACAAAAACACGTATGAATACCGTTTTAATAGACGAACAAAGTACCGATGGTTTGCTAAAAGTTACTATTACTGCCAATAGAGAACTAAAAAATATTGAAATTAGTGACGAGTTATTAGCAGATAAAGAACAATTAGAAGATTACCTTATCCTTACTTTAAACAAAGCCATAATAAAAGCTACAGATATCCATGAAGCAGAAGTAGCAGCAGTCGCTAGCAAAGGCATGCCAAAAATACCAGGGATGGATCTGTTTTAAACACTTTTAAATAAATTAGATCACCAGTAAAGCAAATGGAGGTTTTAACAAATATTAACCCCACTTCGCACCAAGAGCAGCAAGATTAGCATTCCCTAAATCTTCAGCAGTCATTGCGATTCTAATTTCGCAATTCGCTTCAAAATTCAAAAACCAAGGCTCCACAATTGAGGGTATTGCTGAAGCATCTGGCACTTCTACTACCATAACAGCTCCACGATTTCCTTCTTGTTCGGTGAAGTAAATACTTTCTGGTTTGATATCATCAATAACACGACCAATATTTTCGCCAGCAGATCCATCTCTAACCATAGAATTAAAAGGCTCAATTGGAAAGATTACATTAATTAACATTTTCATAATTGTGAATTTTAAGGTTCGTAAAAAAGTAGCATAAGATACAAATTAAAATACTGTATACCATTACTTTACCTATTATAAATAAAGATTTTCTTAAACAATTCTCAGTAAACTTTAAAATAAATTATGAAATTTCGGCATTCCTAAAGGAAAACTCTAAATAAAATTAATACCAACTATATTAAAGCATTAATCACTGTAATAATTGATTGACATTTGCTTTATACATTTTCCCAATAGGGATGAAATGCTCTGCAATAAGGATTCTATTCCCCTCAATACTTTTGATATGCTTAGTGGCAACGGCAAAAGATTTATGAACTTGTAAAAACTCCTCTTTGGGTAATAATTCTAATACATACGACACTTTTTCCCGTATCGTGATAGTCTCAGCAGTGGTAATTATCTTTGTGTAGTTTCCGGAAGCCTCCATATATTGAATCGTGTCAACCACAACTTGTGTATACTTCTTATTGGAGCGAATAAAAATACTTTTAGATTTATTTTCCGTTTCTACCGAAGTTTGTACCTGTATTTTTGCAGGGGCACTTGTAGCATTATTTACTGCTTTTAAAAAGCGTTCAAAGCTAAAGGGCTTTAATAAATAGTCGGATACATTTAATTCAAATCCTTCCAGTGCATGTTCTTTATAAGCAGTGGTTACAATAACTTTTGGGGGATTTGGTAAGATTTTCAAAAATTCGAAACCCTTTAATTTTGGCATATTCAAATCTAAAAAAATCAAATCTACTTTATTTGTATTCAAATATTCAAAAGCTTCCAGAGCATCATAACAATTCTTCATCAGTTTCATATTTGGCAATAAATCACAATAGCCTTTTATAATGTCATGGGCGATGTATTCGTCATCTATAATTAAATAGGTAGTCATAATTTCGATATTGTTAATTCGGCCTTATATATTTCATTTGTACTTGTAAAAGATAGGGAATGTTTATTTAAATAACCCAATTCAAGTCTTCGTTTTAGGTTTTTAAGTCCTATACCAGACTTTTCTGGAACTTCTGATGGATCAAAGTTATTCTCTACTGTAAATTGTATGTTATCACCCTGTGTACTTATATGGACATAAACAAAGGCATCCTTTCTTAAATTTTCCACACCGTGTTTAAAGGCATTTTCCAAAAGTATGATAAAAAGCAATGGCATTACTTTATGATTCTCAGAAATATCGTTTGTAAACTTGATATCTATGGTTTTACGATAACGCATTTTATGAAGCTCAATATAATTTTTAAGATACTCTACTTCTTCTTCAAGGGTGACTAAGTCTTTTTCACCTTCATATATGCTATAGCGCATCATATCGGATAATTTAAGAATCAAATCCTGAGCCTTTTTTGCATCAGTTCCTACCAAACCATATAGGTTATTCAGCATATTAAAAAAGAAATGTGGATTCACCTGACTTTTTAAATGTAGCAATTCTGTTTTTGCTTTTTCATTTTTTAAAGTTAGGATAGCTCTTGTTTGCTTAAAAACCCAACGCAGTATTAAAATAATTAACAATGGAAAGTAAAAAATAGCAATAATTGCTAGAGCATCAGTATCCCCGTATTCTTCTATTAAGATGATTATCCTACCAACACCAATAGCAAATAACCAAAATATCAATTTATTAATCAAGGATTTAGACAGGGATGGTTTTCCTTTCTTTTGGAGGTAATAATTTCTAATAAGTACTGCTATAAAAAGAATGGTATACAATAAGAACAGGCTAAAAACAGCTGTAAAATCTGGTCTTTCTGGATAAGATTCAGTTATACCTAACAGACAAAATATTGCACTTAAAACAGGAATTACTCTCCATTCCCATTTAGTTAGTCCTTGCGAAAAGGCTTGATTTTTCTTCCTATTAAGTATACGAAATATCAGTAAATAAAGAGGCAAACTAATAGAAGTTAATATAAAAAGTATACTCGTAAAGTACAATTCGTAATGTGAGCAAATCTCTCCACTAATCCAAAACAATACGCTCAATCCAAGGCTGATAAAAACCCGTTTATAACTTGTAAAAAATATTTCCATCCCCAAATCTAAATGAATAAAACGAAGCCTCCAAAGAAGTTGACATACATACTTTTTCTGTGGTTGAAACTCTCTTAACCTGGGATAAAACGACTTTATACACCTTCATGGTATTTGTGTCCCATTCCATATAGTGTTGGTCACTATTATTTTAACAAGCTTCTAGTTACTGATATGTTTGCTGAGAATTAATAAATAACAATAATTATGATCACACTAAATACTACAACAAGAACAAGCAAGAATCAAAATACAACTGGTTTTAAATGGAATGCAAAGAGACGTTTCAAATAAAATCGATTTACTCTAATATTAAAAAGAATAGATATGAACTTTCAAATTAACAACCCTCTAAAACATATTCAAATGCCACAGTTATTAAATTTTATTTGTACTCTAATCACAGTTTTTATTTTAAACGCTGCTGTTACAGCACAAGAACAAACACTTAACGATGAAAATATAAGCCCAATTATAGGAAAATGGGAAGGGAATTTAGTTGTTAATGAAAGTAAGTCCATCGGTATTCTTTGGTATTTCGAAAAATCAGATCAGGGTAAACTTGTAGGTTTTATGGGACCTGCTTCAAAAGGAGTCGCAACATTACCAATGCAAAACATTGTAGTCACCGACAGCACTATTAGTTATACGATTCATTCAGAGGGCAGTTATTCTGGAGAGATTTCAGTATCGGGAATAACAGGCACTTGGACTTCTAGCAGTGGAAAACAACTTGTCCTATATATGGCAAGAACATTGACCAAAGAGCAACTCAGTGAACGGTTTGAAAAAACCGAAGGTGCTAATGATATTCATCAAAGTATTAAACTAGGAGATGTAGAAGCAGTGAAGGCTTTTTTAGATAAAGGCAATGACATTAATAAACTTTACGGAAAAGGACAGACCTTACTTTTTGATGCTATAAAAGGCGATAGATCCTATAAGGTTGCAAATTATTTATTGGAGCGTGGTGCCGACGTAAATTTAGATACCGATGGTTTAACTCCATTAATGTATGCCGTAGCTTATCAAAACCTTACTATTGCTAAAGCACTTATTAATCATAAAGCAGACCTAAATTATGTGAGTGAAGAAAATCAATCCGCGGTACTTTTTGCAATCAAAGGAAGAAACCCAGAGGCGCTACAATTATTAATAGATCATGGTGCAGATCCTAATATAAAAATCGAAGGGGACTATTCTGCCATCGATTTAGCTAAAGAAGAAAATATTCGTGAAATATTAGAAGTACTTAATATTCCTTATGTAGGTATTAGTGATGGCCCTTATGTATTCCAATCTAAAGATGGGTATTCCGTTCAAAGGATAATAAAAGGAGAAAGCTTTGTTAAAAACATTAGCACTAAAAATTCACAAATTATAGAGTACAATGGTGGTAAAGCAACACTATGGGATAATACTCCTGTAGAAGTTGAAAATCTTGAATACCATGGAGATTTTAAACTTGGGGCAATTAGTGATATCCATGGTCAGTTTGATGTTTTTATCGACTTATTAAAAAACAATAACATTATTGACCAACAGGGAAAATGGGCTTTTGGTAATGGTCACTTTGTTGTTGCCGGCGATATTTTCGATAGAGGTCCGCAGGTTACTGAAGTGTTATGGTTTTTATATGATCTAGAAAAACAAGCTGAAAACAATGGGGGAAAACTACATGTTTTATTAGGAAATCACGATGTGATGGTACTTAACGGAAATTTACGTTCTGTACATCCCAAATACACAGAAACTGCCAAAATACTAGACAAGCCTTTCAACAGTCTATTTAATAAAGGTACCGTATTGGGAGATTGGTTACGTACCCGTCCTGTCCTACTTAACATAAATGGCATCCTATTTACACACGGCGGATTACACCCAGATTTTGCAAACAAAGGAATGTCCATGAAGGATATTAATCTAGAATTCAAAAAACAATTGATTGAATCTGAATTATCAGAAAAACGAAACGAGCTTGGAAACTTTCTTCATAAGGGACATGGACCAATATACTATAGAGGTTACTTTCAGGGT
>CAJXYJ010000148.1 GCA_913063255.1 uncultured Flavobacteriales bacterium
TTTTTTAATTGTTTTTTCAAGGATATATTATTTTTAAAATACATAATTTCTGAATTATTAAAATTTGAAGTTATAAGTAACCGATGGGATAATACCGAAAATAGATAGTCTTGTCGCTTCATTTACACCTGTATCTTGGTTTTGTGAAAAAGAAATGGAAGCAGCATTTTTACGATTATATACATTGTAAATACCAAAAACCCACTCTCCTTGCCATTTTCTGTTTAGATTTTTGCTTGGAGTATAGGTAGCTGCAATATCTAAACGATGATATGCAGGAAGTCGGTCAGAATTTCTGTTTGAATAGCTATTAATAGAAAGCCCTTCATATTCGTATTGTCCATTTGGATAGGTGACAGGTCTTCCGGTCTGAAAAACAGTATTGGCACTAAACCTCCAGCGATCAGTAAATTTATAGGACCCTGTTATAGAAATATCGTGAGTTCTGTCGTGAGCTGTATTGTACCAATTTCCATCATTAATACCTGGGCCACCAGCATCTCCTCCTGGTGTTCTTTGTTCCGATTTAGCTAGAGTATAAGCAAACCAGCCTGTAAATTTACCTTTGTTTTTTCGAAGCATAAGCTCCAAACCATAGGCTCTAGCTTCACCACTTAATATTTCAGTTTCAATAGTATTGTTTCCAATAAGGTTGGAACCATCGATATAATCGATTCGGTTTTCGGTAGTTTTATAATAGGTTTCCGCTTCAAAAGAATAGGTTTTATTTTTAAATTCTTTGTAAAATCCTAAAGCATATTGATTGGATAATTGTGGGTCTATAAATTCTCCACTGGTAGTCCAAACATCTACAGGTGTTACAGAAGAGGTGTTGGATAATAAATGCATGTATTGTGCCGATCGAGTGAAACTAGCTTTTAGGGAGGCATTTGTGTTTAGTTGGTAGGAAAGCCCTAAGCGTGGTTCAAAATTTCCAAAGCTTTTTATTACTTCTCCTTTATCATAAGCTGTTTCTCCTATTGCTACACCACTTTCGTAAATCCCTAATTCTTCATTATAAACTACAGGGCGATCGTCTTCATAAATAGTCATGGACTGTCCTCCCAAACGATTAAACATACTATAGCGTAATCCATATTGTGCTGTAAGTTTATCGGTAATATTGTGTTCTGCGCTAATATATGCACCGCCTTCAAAAGCTCTTTTTTGATCTAATTTCAGATAATTTATAGGTGATTCAGGGCCTGTTGGATGAATTTCCCCTGGATTTAAATCGTAAGAAATACCACTTATACCAAAATCTAATTTTATTTTTTCATTGGCATAATATTTAAAATCATATTTTAAATTATAATTTTCAATATCTGCAACCCAATCCAATTCTACAAAATCAAGAATTATTTGATAGTCATATTTACTATATATAAAGGATAGGTTGGAGAACAACCTGTCGTTAAAAATATGATTCCAACGGAGGTTTCCAGTAACATTCCCATAATTATTTGTGATGATATCGTCTATATTAAATTGATCTCTTCCGTAATATCCAGAAAGGAATAGTTTGTTATTGGAATTGATCTCATAATTGGTTTTAAAATTTAAATCATAAAAACTAAGTTTATCGTCTTCTAAATCTTCAATATATTTTGTAAAAACATGAGCATAGGTTGCTCTACCTGCCAAAAGAAAGGAGCCTTTTCCTTTAAATGTAGGAGCTTCTAGGGTAAGTCTACTTGATATTAAACCGATTCCACCGTTTAGTTTAAACTCCTTTTTGTTTCCGTCTTTTTGCCTAACGTCTAATACAGATGAGGTTCGACCTCCGAATTTTGCAGGAATATCTCCTTTATAGAGCTTTATATCTTTAATGGCATCATTATTAAAGACAGAGAAGAATCCGAAAAAGTGTGAGGTGTTATAAATAATAGCTTCATCTAATAATACAAGGTTCTGATCTACAGCACCACCTCTTACATTAAAACCCGAAGATCCCTCACCATTATTTGTGATGCCTGGGAGCATTTGTATGGACTTTATAATATCGACCTCTCCAAGAACAGCTGGCATTTGTTTAATGGTTTCTGCTCTTAATTTGATAACGCCCATCTGTGGGGTTTTAATATTTAATCTTTCGGTATCGTCTTTTGCGACAATAATAACTTCATCTAAGACATTTTCAGATTCCTTAACTTCTAGGTTGAGAGTAAGATTCTGGTTTAGATCGATTTCTTGGTTTACTTCGGAAAAGCCTACATAAGAAACTACTAGGGTATACTTTCCTTCTGGAGCAGTTATGGAATAAAATCCATATTCGTTGGTAATGGTTCCAATGGAAGTTCCTTTTAAATAAACGGTTGTTCCAAAAAGAGTTTCTCCATTGGCTTGATCGCTGATGGTACCATGTATCGTGTGTTTTTCTTGAGCAAAAATGATACTACTGAAGCATAAAAAGCCCAGTAAAAAAATGTTTTTCATTAGTTGGTTTTAAATTTTGATTGATAATTTTTTATAAGACTACCTAAGAACGCATTCGTAACTTCTATTGTACCTTTTATTTGTTAAATAAATATTAATAAAGACAAAAGAAAAATTAATGTGCAATAAATCAAGGAATTAAGAAGGCAATTATTTTAATTAAATGTGTAAGGAATTGGAATTAGTGGTAATTTTGTGAATTATTCTGGTTTAAATACGGAATATATAGAGGGTACTAAAACGCAATAATTGATTTTTTAAAGAACGGTTTGCAAATTAAGTAATATACCCTATATTTGCACCCGCTTTTACCCTAAGGTGAAAGGGATTAAATAAATTAAAATAATTAAACGAAACGCTATGTTCGCAATTGTAGAAATAGCAGGGCAGCAATTTAAAGTTGCAAAAGATCAAAAAGTCTTTGTACACCGTTTAGCTACAGAAGAAGGAAAAAAAGTTTCTTTCGATAATGTACTAATGTTAAGCGATGGAAACAAAGTTACTGTTGGCGCCCCGGCTATCGATGGAGCTCAAGTAGGAGCAAAAGTCATTAAGCACCTTAAAGGTGACAAAGTTATTGTATTCAAGAAGAAAAGAAGAAAAGGATACAGAGTAAAAAATGGTCATAGACAAGCACTTACTGAAATTGTAATTGAAAGTATTGTTGCTAGTGGTAGTAAAAAAGCTGCTCCGGCAAAAGCTGTAAAAGCTGCGCCTAAAAAAGAAGCAAAACCTGCAGCTCCAAAAGCTGAAAAGGCTGCTCCTAAGAAAGAAACTGTATCTACAGATATTAGTTCTATGACAGTTGCTGAGTTAAAAGCTATGGCTAAAGAAAAAGGAATTACTGGTTATACTTCTATGAAGAAAGCCGATTTAATTGCTGCATTAAGTTAATTTAATAAAAATTATATAAAATGGCACATAAAAAAGGAGTTGGTAGTTCGAAGAATGGTAGAGAGTCAGAATCAAAACGTTTAGGTGTTAAGATTTTTGGTGGTCAAGCTGCTATTGCTGGAAATATCATTTTAAGACAAAGAGGAAATACTCATTTTCCTGGACAAAATGTATATGGTGGAAAAGATCATACCCTTCACGCAAAAGTGGACGGTTTGGTAAAATTCACTAAAAAGAGAGATAACAAATCATACGTTTCTATCGTACCTTTCGAGGCTTAAGAAACTAGATTTTTTAATCATATATAAAACCTTTAACTATTTATAGTTGGAGGTTTTTTTTGTTTTATAATTAAATCTTATTATTGTAAAGTAACTATTTTTAATATAATTGATGATGAAAAAAATTCCTATTGGCCTTTTGCTCCTATTGCTGTTTTTGTTTGCAGGAGTAAAAGTAATGGCCCAAGAAATTACCAAGTACGATTATTTAGAAGTAATCGTAATTCAAAAAATGAATAATAGCGGAAAAATAAAACGGGTAAAAGTAGAAGATCAAAATTCACTAGTTGGAAAAACAATTACCATAAAAGAAATGGAAGCTATAAAAGCAACTTCAGATTTGCTTAATTATATGAATACCAATAATTGGGAATTTATTGATCGAAAAGCGGTTACTGAAGAAAGTGAACCCGTATGGATGAGTTATATGTTTAGAAAACAGAAGTAATGTATTGTTTTCTGTTTTTAGGTGGTATAATATTTGATAATAATTTTTGAAAACCATTCTATTGAAATATAATTACATCTTTATAGTATTATCATTTTTTTATTCTTGTATCCCCATTAAAATTGCACCAAATTTAGAAGAAGGAAAAGTGCTTAAGGCAAGAAGATTTATTCGCCCACTTGGGAATAGATACGCCTATGTATTTGAAGACCCAAAAAAAGCCAACGAGTTTTTTAAATATGTAAATGCAAAATACCAGATTTCATATGATGATCTTGATGGGAATATTAAGTTTTTTATTGATGAGAATTCTTATTATTTAACCTTCTACGAAATTAATAAAGAAACCAAAACCATTAATTTAATACCAATGGTAACTGATGCTGTGTTAGAGGAAAAAGGATATTCTCCTATGTTTGAAAATCAATATGCAAGTAGAATAGGGAAATGGTATATTGCTATAACAGTAACAGATGAAAAAATGAAAGATTGTCTACGTCCAAAGTATGAGCAATTAGCAGATATGGAGAAATATTTAACAGAGCTTCAAGAAGAATATTTAACTACTGCCCATTATATTGAAGTTTATTTAAAAAGTAAGTAGAAATAAAAAACCCTCACTTATAAAAGTAAGGGTTCTAATTATCTAAAATGACATAGCCCGTTCTAATATTTAATATTGGTGGCTGAGCTTGTCGAAGCCCCTTTATTAATATCTATAATGCTCAGGCTTATAAGGGCCATCAACTGTTACACCAATATAACTTGCTTGGTCTTCGCGTAATTCAGTTAGTTCAACACCTATTTTTGCCAAATGTAATTTTGCTACTTTTTCATCTAAAGATTTAGGTAACATATACACTTCGTTTTCGTAAGCATCTTTGTTTGTCCAAAGTTCTATCTGTGCTAATGTTTGGTTAGTAAACGAGTTACTCATTACAAAACTTGGATGACCAGTTGCACAACCTAAATTTACCAAACGTCCTTCAGCAAGAATGATAATATCTTTGCCATCAATAGTATATTTATCTACTTGTGGCTTAATGGTATCTTTAGTATTTCCATGATTTTCATTTAACCATGCCATATCAATTTCATTATCAAAGTGTCCAATATTACAAACAATAATCTTGTCTTTCATGGCTTCAAAATGACGCCCTTGAATAATATCTTTATTTCCAGTTGTAGTAATTACAATATCAGCATTAGCTATAACCGTTTCTAATTTCTTTACTTCAAAACCGTCCATTGCAGCTTGTAAAGCACAAATAGGATCAATTTCGGTAACCGTTACAATACTTCCTGCACCACTAAAAGAAGCAGCAGTACCTTTACCAACATCACCATAACCACAAACTACTACACGTTTTCCTGCAAGCATAACATCTGTTGCACGACGAATAGCATCTACAGCACTTTCACGACAACCGTATTTGTTGTCGAATTTAGATTTAGTAACCGAATCATTTACATTAATTGCTGGCATTGGCAATGTTCCATTTTTTACACGTTCGTATAGTCTATGAACACCAGTTGTAGTTTCTTCACTTAATCCATTAATGCCATCTGCTAGTTCAGGGAAACGGTCTAAAACCATATTGGTTAAATCTCCACCATCATCAAGAATCATGTTAAGTGGTTGTCTGTCTTCGCCAAAGAATAAGGTTTGTTCTATACACCAGTCAAACTCTTCTTCGGTCATGTCTTTCCATGCGTAAACAGAAGTTCCTGCAGCAGCAATAGCAGCAGCAGCTTGATCTTGAGTTGAGAAAATATTACAAGAACTCCAAGTTACTTCAGCGCCAAGTGCTTGTAAAGTTTCAATTAATACAGCTGTTTGAATAGTCATATGCAAACATCCTGCAATACGAGCACCTTTTAAAGGTTGTTCGTTTTTATATTCCTCACGTAGCGACATTAGTCCTGGCATTTCTGCTTCGGCAAGTTCAATTTCTTTTCGTCCCCAATCGGATAGGGAAATATCTTTTACTTTAAAGGCTGTGTAAGCTGTTGTATTCGTAGACATATTATTATATTTGTTTTATCCCTGCGAAGGCAGGGGTCTCATTGTTTATTAACGAAATCAATTATTAGATTTCAGTTTGCAAAAGTAAGTAATATACTTTAATATTTTATGCCTCTTTACAAAACTATAACAGTAAAT
>CAJXYJ010000149.1 GCA_913063255.1 uncultured Flavobacteriales bacterium
TACTACTGCAATATGTCTTTTTTCCATACTTAAGTATATAAAACTCCGTTTAGAAATATATCTTATACGAATTTAAATAATTTTTAAAAATTACGATTCTAATTTTAATTTGTTTTTGATATTTGTTTTTACCAAGAAAACTGAATTAGGTTTTATATTTTTGCAAACTAATTATTAGCTTATGAATTTTATTAAATTTTTGTTCACCAAAACTTTTTTGCGACAATTGTTATTTGCCATAATTGCATTGGTGGTAATCTCTTTTTTTATTTTAATGTGGCTTAAGAATAGTACAAATCATGAACAGAAAATTAGAGTCCCTAGTTTAGCGAAAATGTTGCTGGAGGATGTAGATGATAAATTAAGTGATTTGGAATTGCGTTTCGAAATTTTGGACTCTTCCAATTACAATCCAGATTACCCTAAATATTCTGTAATTGAACAAATCCCTAAGGCAGGTGAATATGTAAAGGAAAACAGAAAGATATATATTACATTAAATCGCTCGGGTTATTCTTTTTTAAAAATTCCTGAGGTGGTTGGTAAAACTAGAAGGCAGGCTGAACCAACGTTAATAGCAATGGGTTTTAAAATAGGTAAAATTACATATAGACCTTATATTGCTGAAGACGAAGTATTAGAGCTTAAACATAAAGGAAATAAAATAGCCCCTGGAGATGAGCTTCAAAAAACAGAAGTTATAGATCTAGTATTGGGAGATGGTTCAGGAAACCTTAGAAGAGACGTGAAAGCAGCTAAAACTAATGAGCAAAAAAAACAGTAAGGATGGAGGAGAATAATATGGAAGGGCCAATGAAAGAAAATGCCAATGATGAATTGTATGAACATTTTCGATTTGAAGCTCAAAAAGGACAACAGCCCCTTAGAGTGGATAAGTATTTAATGAATTACATTGAAAATGCTACCAGAAGTAAAATTCAAAAAGCAGCTAAAGATGGAAATATTTATGTTAATGATGTTCCTGTAAAATCTAATTATAAAGTAAAGGCTAATGATGTGGTTAGGGTTCTTTTTGAACATCCACCTTATGAGCTTTTATTAGTTCCTGAAGACATTCCAATTGATATTGTTTACGAAGATGACGAGCTATTAGTTGTTAATAAACCTCCAGGAATGGTAGTGCATCCAGGTCATGGAAATTATAGTGGAACCTTAATTAATGCCCTGACTTTTCATTTTGATAATTTACCCAATAATAGTAGTAATCGCCCAGGGTTAGTACATAGAATCGATAAAGACACCAGTGGATTACTAGTTGTTGCAAAAACGGAAGGTGCAATGACCCACCTTGCTAAACAGTTTTTTAATAAAACAACAGAGCGTGAATATGTAGCATTGGTTTGGGGGGATGTAAAGGAAGATGAAGGTACCATTGAAGGGAATATTGGTCGTCACCCAAAAAATAGACTGCAAAACACAGTGTTTGAAGAGGATGAAGATGGGGATGAAAAAGGAAAACATGCAGTGACTCATTATAAAGTAATAGAACGATTGGGTTATGTGACTTTAGTTTCCTGTAGATTAGAAACAGGAAGAACACATCAGATTAGAGTACATTTAAAATATATTGGGCATACCTTGTTTAACGATGAACGATATGGAGGGGATAGAATATTAAAAGGAACCAGTTTTAGTAAATATAAGCAGTTTGTAGACAACTGTTTTAAAGTATTGCCTAGACAAGCGTTGCATGCGAGAACACTTGGTTTTGTACATCCTATAACTGAAGAATTCATGCGATTTGAATCGCCAATACCTGAAGATATAACACAGTGTGTTGAAAAATGGCAGAAGTATTCTGTGAATTCCAACAACCAATAATTTTTTTGATAAAAAACACTAAATGAAAATAGTCTTATCTCCTGCTAAAAGTCTGGATTACAAAAGTACTTTACCTGAAACAAAAAATACTATGCCAATTTTTATCGAGCAAGCAGAAATGCTTAATCATAAAATGGCAAGTAAATCGAAGAAGTTAATAGGAAAGTTAATGGGGATAAGTGATAAGCTTGCAGAGTTAAATTACCAGAGATATCAAGATTTTTCAACACCATTTACAAATAATAATGCACGTCCTGCAGTGTATGCATTTGCAGGGGATGTTTATATAGGTTTGGATGTTTATACTTTGACTGAAGATAAGATTGAAAGAATGCAAAATAGCTTGCGTATTTTATCGGGTATGTATGGAGTTTTAAATCCTTTAGATTTAATGCAACCCTATCGTCTTGAAATGGGAACGCAATTAAAAATTAATCGAAAGAAAAACCTATATGAATTCTGGGGGAGTACTATTACCAATGCTTTAAATAATGAATTAGAAGAAGGGGAATTGTTTGTGAACCTTGCTAGTCAGGAATACTTTAAGGTGATTCAAGCATCAAAACTTAATGTTCCAGTTATTTCTCCAATTTTTAAAGATTATAAAAAAGGAAAATTAAAAATAATCTCTTTTTTCGCTAAGAAAGCCAGGGGTAGTATGGCTCGTTATCTTATTGATGAAAATGTAGAAACTTTAGAAGGAGTTAAAGGTTTTATTACAGACGGTTATGGATACAGTGAGGAGTTTACTCAAAATGAAAATCAACCCGTTTTTGTTCGATAGTGTTTTTACATACCCATCCATATCCTCCTTTTATTTTTGATAGTACCACAAAACTTATTGTAGGTACTTTGCCACCACCTAGATTTACAACAGGAGATTTAAAAGCAGACGATGTAAATTTTTGCTATGGAAGTCGGGATGGGCAATTATGGCCAATACTCAATGCTATTTTTAATCTCGATTTAAAATATGAAACCACAGAAGAAGCTATAACTCAAAGAAAACAGTTTTTAATTAATAGAGGAATTGGGATTTGTGATATTGTAGCTTCGGCTAAAAGAGAAAAAGTAGACGCTTCAGATCTAGGAATGCAAGATGTCAAGTTTCGGGATTTAATTACATTTCTTCAAAAGTATTCAAAAATAGATACGCTATTATTTACTGGAGGAAATAGTAAAAACGGACCGGAATATTTTTTCAGAAAGCATTTGGCTGCTTATAATACTAAGCTTGAAGAGGTGTCTAATGTGGTTCCTAGAGTACATCAGTTTTTAATACCAAATTCTAAAAGGTTAATTAAAACGGTTTCATTAACCGCACCTTCAGGAGCTGCTAATAGGGCAGTTGGAAGCCTTCAGAAATATAAAGAGATGAAAGCAAAATTCCCATCCAAGAATACTATCGATTTTAGAATAGAACAATACCGCCCTTTTTTCTAAAAAAAAGTTAAACATTACTAATCTCTTGTTAAAGTCCCTTCCTTTTAGGTATAAATGAATAGTTTTAAAGGATGATTAAGGTAGTGTTGATATTAGGAATGCTTTTTTTTCAGACTTGCGCTGAAAAGAAAGTAGATACTATTCCGAAAGAGGATACAATTTCTTCAGAAAAAAAAATAGCAGAAACTCATTCTGCAACTAAGATCCCTACTCTTAATTATAAAGAACTAGAACCATTATTAAATAAAAAGAATGACAGTGTCTATGTTGTTAATTTTTGGGCTACTTGGTGTAAGCCCTGCATAAAAGAAATGCCATCATTTGAAAAAATAAATGCAGAATACAAAACTAAAAAAGTAAATGTAATATTGGTAAGTTTAGATTTCCCAGAGCATCTAGAAAAACAATTAATTCCTTTTGTGGAGAAACGTAAAATTAACTCTGAAGTAGTTTTATTAGACGATCCTGATGCAAACTCATGGATACCGAAAGTAAGTGATAATTGGAGTGGAGCAATTCCTGCAACAATAATATATTCTAATTCCGAAAGGAAATTTTACGAACGCTCATTTACTTATGAGGAATTAGAAACCGAATTAAAATCAATTTTAAATAAATAAACCATGAAAAGAAAAGAAATTATAACAGCATTTATCCTTGCGACATTTAGTGTTGTAGTATTAAGTAGTTTTATATTATCTGTTGATGAACCTGTTATTAAAGGATATCATGTTGGCTCTGAGGTTGCAGATATTAATTTACTAAACGTAGATAATAAAAGGATTTCCTTTTCAGATTTCTCAGATGCTAAAGGTTTTATAGTCATTTTTACATGTAATAAATGTCCTTACGCAGTTGCTAGTGAAGATAGAATAAATGCATTGGATGCAGAATTTAAATCTAAGGGGTATCCTGTAATTGCCATCAATCCTAATAATCCAGAAGTACAGCCCGATGATACTTTTGTATTAATGCAACAAAAAGCAAAGGAAAAAGGATTTACTTTCCCGTATTTGTTTGATGAAAGCCACAAAGTATATGCGCAATTTGGCGCTGCCAAAACACCTCATGTTTATTTATTACAAAAAGAGGGAGGTAAAAGAATAGTAAAATATATTGGGGCTATTGATGATAATGTTAGAAAGGCTTCTTCTGTTAAAGAACGGTTTTTAGCAAATGCGATTAATGAATTGTTGGCTGGAAAAGAAGTAAGTCTTAAGGAAACGAAAGCGATAGGTTGTTCCGTAAAAGTTTAATTTACCTTTTTTTAGAATTTGAATCATAGAATTGTAACATTCTTAGATTTTCAGCGTCTATTTATTAAGAGTAATTAAAATTACAATAACTTTAACATTTGGGAGTTAGTAATTTAGGACTTAACCATAATTATCCATCCTATGAAAAATTTACTGTTTATAATCGCACTGATTCTATCTATTAGTTTTCAGTCTTGTAAAGAAGCAAGTTCAAATTCTGAATTAATTGGTGAGATTGAAGTAATATCGCCACAACAAGTTTACGATGCTGTACATAATAATGATACGGTACAATTAGTAGATGTAAGAACTAAGGAAGAATTTACTGCAAGCCATTTAAAAGGAGCTCAAAATATTTGTGTAACAGATGATAACTTTTATGAAAAAGTAAAAACTCTAGATAAAAACAAACCTGTTTATGTATATTGTAAAATGGGTGGACGATCTGCTGATGCTGCAAAAAAGTTAAAGAAAATGGGGTTTTCTAAAGTTTATGATATGGAAGGTGGTATAAGCTCTTGGGAAGAGAAAAAGCTGAAAACTGAAAAATAGCTTTTAGCTAATTATAAAATATATTAAAAAACCGCAAAACTGTATTAAGTTTTGCGGTTTTTTAATTAATTGCAATTAAATGAAAAAGAAAACAGAAACATTTATATTATTCACGATGGAGAATTAGCCTATTTGTTGCACGATATAATATATTGTATGAGATTGTTTATGAAAACATTCTTATTAAAAGTATCTTTGTTATTAATAGGCACTAATTTTAAATTTTATTATGATGAAAAAAACAATTATTACTTTATTCCTATGTGTATTTTCTTTAAGTCTTTTTGCACAAACAGAAAATGATTATATCGAGGTAGTTCGGTCGGTTTTAAAAACTGAGAAAAAAGCAGTTATTGCTGAAGTAATGGAATTAACTGAAGCAGAATCTGGGCCATTTTGGGAACTTTATAATGAATATGACTTTGAATTGTCAAAAGTTCAAAATATAAGACTTAATGCGATAAAAGAATATGCAGATGAATATGGTATATTAACTGATGAAAAAGCAGATGCACTTTGGAGTCAAGTAATGGATTTTAAAACAGCTTCTCTTAAACTTGAGAAGTCATACTATAAAAAATTCAAAAAAATATTACCTGCAGCAAAAGCAGCAAAATATTTCCAAGCTGAAAATAAAATTGAAGCAATGGTTGCTGCTAGTATAGCTGTACAAGTTCCAATGATTATTGAAGATTAAGAATCTTTTTTAGAGTTTTTTCTAAACATAAGGGAAGCAAAAATTAATTTAATTTTTGCTTCCCTTTTTTTGTTATAAATGGAATCATAAATTATATGATTTTGATGAAAAAGTAAAACGATAGATAAAAAAACCAAAAAACTTTTTACAGTTTTTTGGTTTTTTTCTTTATAAGCTAAAATTATAAATGTCACAAAAAACATATAGTAAAATTGCATAATTATCAGATTTGGATAATTTTTTTTGGTACTATGACAAAAGTCATATACTTTGTAACAAATGTTACAGAAATTTGTAAAGAATTTAAAAGCCTAAAAATTAAATATATCTAAAATCTATTATTATGAAAACAATTAAATTATTATTTGCGACATTAATTATAGCGACACTTTTAGTAAACTGTACGCA
>CAJXYJ010000150.1 GCA_913063255.1 uncultured Flavobacteriales bacterium
TTTAAAAAAAATTCTTGGGGCGTTTTAAGTTTTAGTTTTTTGGTTTTGTGTGTATTCGTTGCAATTTTCGCATATGCGTTAGCACCAGACAACTCGCAGAATGCAAATCAGATGCATTTGTCTATACATTCAAAATCTCCTGGTTTTAAGGTTACAATGCTTACAATTCCTTCTACGGAAATAGAAGAACGAACTTTTTCAAGTTTTTTTTTCGGAAAAAAAAATACCGCATCAGAAATTCCTATTTCAGATTATTCCATAGAAAATAATATACTAAGTATAGTTGAATATACTTTAGATGGAGAAGGTCTTCAAAAAGAATTAGATCTGGCTTTGTTTCCAAAAGTGGATACCGTTGAGGATATTCCAAAACATTATATTACGCAAAGAAAATTTTTACTGGGTACCGATAAATATGGGCGAGATCTTTTAAGTAGAATGCTTATTGGAATTAGAATTTCTCTTGCTATTGGATTTGTTGCCGTTTTTATATCCTTAATTATTGGCATAACTATGGGTGCTATTGCTGGATATTTTGGAGGAAAAGTAGATGCTGTCATCATGTGGTTTATAAATGTGACTTGGTCTATCCCAACATTATTATTGGTAATTGCAATTACACTAGCCTTAGGAAAGGGGTTTTGGCAGGTTTTTATTGCTGTCGGGCTTACCATGTGGGTTGAAGTGGCTCGTGTGGTTAGGGGGCAAGTAATGGGGGTGAAACAAATGCAATATGTTACAGCTGCTCGTGCCTTGGGATATACAGATTACAGAATAATAATGAAGCATATATTGCCTAATAGTATGGCGCCAGTAATCATAATTTCAGCTGCAAATTTTGCTGGTGCAATACTTATTGAAAGTGGACTTAGTTTTTTAGGAATAGGTGCGCAACCTCCTATGCCGAGTTGGGGAGGAATTATTAAAGATCATTATACTTATATTATTTTAGGGAAACCTTATTTGGCATTAATACCAGGTTTAGCTATTATGAGTTTGGTAACTGCATTTATGTTGATGGGGAATGCTTTACGTGATGCTTTGGACGTGAAGGCTGCTTAGCGATTAATATAATTAGTTGCATCGAATCTAATAAAAATAAATAGTAGTATCGTAAAGCCCCAGAGTCCAGAGCCACCATAACTAAAAAAGGGCAATGGTATCCCAATGGTTGGTAGTAGGCCTGTAACCATTCCTATATTTATAAAAAAGTGGATAAATAAAATAGAAGCAACACTATATCCATAAACCCTACTATATTGAGATTTTTGCCTTTCAGCTAAAACAAGGACTCGAATTATTAAAGCTAAAAACAGGAATACTACAAGAATAGATCCTAAAAAGCCCCACTCTTCACCAACAGTACTAAAAATATAATCGGTGTCTTGTTCAGGAACAAACTTCCCCATTGTTTGAGTTCCTTGTAGCCATCCTTTTCCTGTCCAACCACCACTACCAATAGCAATTTCACTTTGATTGGTATTATAACCTATGTTTGCATTATCCACTTCTTTTCCTAATACAATATTAAAACGATCTCTATGTCTTTGTTCTAAAACGTTTTCAAAAATAAAATTTACAGAAAAGGAAAACCCAATACAAGCAATAGTTATAATACTATATTTAAATAAACTAGTTCGTTTGTTTTTTTTCTTATTTATAAAATATAAAAGAATCGCAATTAAAATAATTCCTACAGCAATCCAGGCAATGCCAAATGCCAGCGTAACTACAAACAATGCGGCAACAATAAAGCCCAATAGTAAATATATAAAGTGTAGTCCTTCCCTATATAATGGAAAGATTAATGCAACATATACTAATGCAGAACCAGGATCTGGTTGTGGTATAACAAATAATGCAGGGAGAATTATAATAATTAATGCTTTAATTTGATGGTTAAATTCCTTCAGGTTAGTTTGAATGTCACTAACATATTTGGCCAAAGCAAGGGCAGTTGCAGCTTTAGCAAACTCACTGGGTTGAAATGTGAAACTACCAATGCCATACCAAGAAGTTGCTCCATTAATATTTTTCCCAAAAAAGAAAAGACCAATTAATGATAATAAGGATAGGATATATATAATACTCGAAAATCGTTCATAAAACTTAGTATCAACAGCAAGAATAAAAATTATTAAGACAACACTTAAGCAGATAAACATCATTTGTTTCGTATAGACTTGACTAAAGTCAAAAAAACTTGTAGATGCATCATTAAAAGATGCAGAATAAATATTTACCCAACCAATACTAACCAATGCTATGTATAGGAATATTGTAATCCAATCTAACTTTATGGGGTTCCTTGATGCTAACATTAATTATTAATATTAAAAGTTTCTCCCGAATAGGGTTTTGCATATTCTTCTTCAAGAGATCCGTTTAAAACAAAGTCTTCCATGTCTTTCCTGGTAATTTCTCCTTTTAAATATTTTTCAATCATAAGCCCAGCTATTCTACCAGCCCATCGAGATCCCCAATAACCATTTTCTACAAATACTGCGATAGCAATTTTCGGATTGTCTTTAGGAGCAAATGCTACAAAAATAGAATGATCGGTAAGTTGAACTCGTTTTCCATCAATTTTCGTAAAATTTTCTGCGGTACCTGTTTTCCCACAAATTTCTATTCCAGGAATTTGAATATAAGCTGCTGTCCCTTTATTATAAACATCATACATTCCCTGTACAATAGGTCCAAAATGTTTAGAGTCTATAGTTGTATTATACCGAGTGGTATATTTTTTGTTTATAGTGTCAATGTCTTTTATGTTTTTAAGGATATGAGGCTTGTAATACCAACCTCTATTTGCAATAGCAGCAGTGAAATTAACCATTTGCATAGGAGTTAATAAAACCTCACCTTGCCCAATTGCATTAGATATTGTTGCTGTGGCATACCACTTGTATTTTGGGTATTGATACCATCTATTGTAAAAATTTGAAGTTGGAATCAATCCTTTTTTTCCTGCTGGCAAGTCGTATCCCATATAATTCCCCAAACCAAAACTCTCTAAATGTTTTCTCCAGTTATCAATCCCTTCTTGTGGGGTTGGATATTTTTCAATACTTCTTCGGTAAACGGTACAAAAATATGCGTTACAAGAGTTAGCAATTCCACCAATCATATTTAATGGTGATTTATGATGATGACAGCCCAATGGTTTTTTTCCTCCATAGTGATAACCTCCATGACAAGAAATCTGTTCATTAGTATCAATAACACCCTCCTGAAGACCGATAAGTGCTGTTAATGTTTTAAATGGGGAACCAGGAGGGTATTCTCCTTGTAAAACTCTATCGAATAATGGTCTTGAAATGGTATCGTACCAAAGTTTAGTGAAATTTTTAGAGCGCTCTCTTCCTACTAATAAGCCAGGATCGTAATTAGATGCAGTGACTAAAGCTAAAATCTCACCTGTAGCTGGTTCTATAGCAACAATTCCACCTCTTTTATTTATCAATAACTCTTCCCCATATTTCTGAAGTCTTTCGTCAATAGTAAGAGTAATGTCTTTTCCATTTACTGGTAATGTGTCATAAATTCCTTCTTTATAGGAGCCAATTACTCTATTAAATCGATCTGTTTGAATATAATTAACCCCTTTTGTACCTCTAAGAATTTCTTCATATTCTTGTTCAACACCAGCTTTACCAATTAAATCTCCCATTTGATAATAGGAGTTTTTCTTAATGATTTGATTATTTACTTCAGCTATATATCCAAAAACATTAGCAGAATGGCTTACTCGATAATTTCTAAGTGCACGTTTTTGAATGTAAAAACCTTTGTATTTGTGCATCTTTTCAGAAAGATAAGCGTATTCTTCTTTAGTAAATTGAGGAACTACTACCGAAGGTAATCTAGGAGAATATCTTCGTGCTTTTCTAAGAATTTCATCAAAATCTGATTTGGTGATTTTCAGTAATTTGCAAAATTCTAAGGTATCTAATGGCTCCACATTTTTTGGGATCACCATTACATCATAGGATGGTTGATTAGAGACTAATAATTTTCCGTTTCTGTCAAAGATAAATCCACGTTGCGGGTAATCGAACTTTTTCTTAATGGCATTATTATCCGATGAAATCTGTGCAGAGGTATCATATACCTGAAGATAAAAAAGCCTAGAGGTAAATAATAAACCTGTTATTAATACAATAAAAAGAAGTAAAAATTTTCTCACTTAGTTTTTTTACTAAAAATAGAGATGGAACTCATAATTAATATAATGCTAAAGATACCTGAAAATAACGTAGATTTTAGAACTAACATTATATGATTTATGTTAAATATTTCCATTGAGAATAATACGAGATGATGAATAAATATCATCGCACATACATATATTAAACGTTGCCCAAAATCTACCTTATTGATTTTTATAGCATTGTATTCATAGCTTACCCCAAATGAAAATTTTAAGATTACAGGACGTAAATAAGCAATTACCACACAGGCAGCTGCATGAATCCCTCCAGAATCTCCAAATAAATCTATAGTAAGACCTAATAAAAAGCTTAAAACAATTAACAAGCTCTTATTTCCATTAAATGGAAAGGTTAGTACAAAAAGTATGTATATATAAGGGTTTATATAACCCAAAAAATTGATATTATTTAGCAATAGTACTTGTGCAAATACAAGTATTATAAATCGGAAACTTAATATGAAATAAACATTACTCTGCATCGTCCGATTCTTTTTCTAATATTTTTATTTCTTCTGCATCTTTATTATTAATGATATAAACATGTTTAAGGCTAGTCATATCATTAAATAATTTAATATTTAAAGTGTAAGAATTTTTATCTTCATTTAATAGAGAACTATAAATAGAACCCACTAAAATTCCTTCAGGAAAAATTGTTGATTTTCCTCCAGTAATTATAGTGTCCCCTACAATGATAGGAGCTAATCTTGGGATATCTATTAATTGAACGATATTAGGGTCTTGGGTATTCCAAATTAATGTTCCGAAATGATTTGAATTTTTAAGCTTTGCATTTATCTGACTATTGATATTTAAAATAGACTGTACAGTAGCATAATTTGTTGAGGTGTTTTTTATTATACCTATTAATCCATTTGAAGAAATTACTCCCATATCTATCGCAATATCCATTTGGGATCCTTTATCGATAGTAAGAATATTTTTAGATTTAGAGTAGGTATTATTTATAACTCTAGCTGTTTCAAATTGAAATTTTGAATGGATTAAAGAAGAATCTGTATTACTAATAGATGTTAATTCATTAAAAGAATCCAATTGCATTCTTAATCTGGCATTTTCTTCAAGTAATATATTATTCTCTTCTTTTAAATTGAAGTAATCTGTGATATTATTTTTAATAGAATAAACTCCACCACTAAAAAAATTAGCAGAATTAATAAATTTGTTTTTGTGAAATGAATGAGACTGAATCGTAAGTGCAAACGAAATTAAAAATAAAAAAAGGAACAACAGAAAATTTTTATTCCGAATTAAGAAAAATAGAATTTGCTGCATAACTTAATATTTCTATTTTATCAATACACTTTTATATTTAGTTAAGTTTTTTAGACAAATCCCTGTACCTCTAACTACTGCACGTAAAGGATCTTCAGCGATATATACAGGTAGATCCGTTTTTTGAGATAATCGTTTATCAAGACCACGCAACATAGATCCACCACCTGCTAAATAAATTCCAGTGTTATAGATGTCTGCAGCTAATTCTGGTGGAGTAGAGGATAGTGTTTCCATAACAGCATCTTCGATTCTAATAATAGACTTATCCAAAGCTTTTGCAATTTCGCGAAATGAAATTTTAACCTGTTTTGGTTTCCCGGTTAATAAATCACGTCCTTGAACATCATAATCGTCTGGTGGTAAGTCTAAATCTTCGGTAGCTGCACCAATTTCGATTTTTATTTTTTCAGCAGTACGTTCCCCAATATATAAATTGTGTTGGGTACGCATATAATAGATAATATCGTTGGTAAATACATCACCCGCAATCTTAACAGATTTGTCACAAACAATACCTCCCAATGCAATAACTGCAATTTCAGTAGTACCACCTCCAATATCTACAACCATATTACCTTTGGGCTGCATAATATCTACTCCAATACCAATTGCAGCAGCCATAGGTTCGTGGATCAAATAAACTTCTTTTCCGTTTACACGCTCGGCACTTTCTTT
>CAJXYJ010000151.1 GCA_913063255.1 uncultured Flavobacteriales bacterium
AGAGAATGTTTGCGTCATTTAGGAAACATTACTGGAGAATATGATGTTGACAAGGATATTTTAGGTCATATTTTCGGAAATTTCTGTATCGGGAAGTAATAAAGGAAAACATAGGAAGCTAAAAGAAACTAAAACCTGACTATCAACTGTTTAATTGATATTATTAAGTTTTTTCTTTCTTTTGATTGGCTTATTTTACTACATTTATGGAATCTAAAATCCACCTCATTTAATTACTTTATCAACAGGTGGAATAAATTCCATCTCTAATGAAAATTACTTTAAAAAAGAAAAAACTCAATACTGGTAAATATAGTCTTTTCATTGAATACTATAAAGGAACAATTCTCGATGAAAATGGTAAAACAAAACATAACCGAGAATTTGAATATTTGAAAGAATATTTAATAATTGATCCTAAATCAAAAAAAGAAAAAGACAGTAATAAAGAAACTCTTGAACTTGCTGAAAAAATACTTTCCATAAGGCAAGCTGATTATTATCAAGGTAAGTTTAAAATTCAGAACGGAAATAAAAGTAAACATAGTTTTCTTCAGTTTTACATATTAAAAAAAGAAGAGCGCTATCAATCAAAAAATAATTATGACAACTGGGAAGCAGCACAGAAGCATATAGAAAAATTTTGTACTCCAAACACAACATTTAATGACGTTAATATTGATTTCATTAAAGACTTTCAAAAATTCCTACACACAGAAGCTAAAGCAAAATCTGGCGCTCTTCTTGCTCAAAACACAAAGCATACTTATTACAATAAATTTAAAGCGTGCTTAAATGCTGCTTTTGAAGAAGGGTATCTTAATGAAAATATTGTGAGCAAGGTGAAAAGTATTCCCATGGGCGAAACTCATAGAGAGTACCTCTCTATAGATGAACTTCAAGCTCTATCTAAAACCAATTGTAAAATTCCAGTACTAAAATCAGCTTTCATTTTTAGCTGTTTATCAGGTATTCGCTGGTCAGATATCAATAAAATGACATGGAGTGAAATAAGAGATGAAGGAAAAGGTCTAGATGGAAAAGATGTTCATAGAATAGTTTTTTCTCAACAGAAAACTAATGGAGTTGAATATTTATACTTATCTAAACAAGCCAGAGGATTGTTAGGAGATAGAAAAGAAGAAAACGAAAGAGTATTTATCAACCTTCATTATAGTGCCCAGATGAACTTAATTCTATTACGATGGTGCATGTATGCTGGAATTACAAAACACATTACCTTTCATAGCGCTAGGCATACGAACGCGGTTTTATTGTTGGAGAATGGAGCAGACATATATACGGTATCTAAAAGATTAGGTCACAAAGAAATAAGAACCACAGAGATATACGCCAAGATCATTGATAAAAAAATGAAAGAAGCAGCAACGTTAATCCCTGAATTAGATCTTTAATAGCAATGAATTATATAAAAATTTTTAGTCAAATAATAGTAAGCATTGGTTTTTTAATTTTCTTTTTCCCTCTTCTTAAGAAATATCATATTATAATAATTCAGTATGTGTTTAGTGTAAAATATGAATGGAATAAAAAAATAGACAAACCCAGAATCTTCTTTTTTATAATATTAACACCAATATTTTATTTTAACTCCCTTATTCTTATTGAATATTCAGTTTTTCTAGATTTCTTTATTTTAAGCAACTCACTTGATTATTTAAAACTAACTATTTATCTGCTTTCCTTAATAGTATTTGTTTTGATAGTTTTAGTGTCTAAATATATTTGGTCTAAAAATTTTGAAGTCAAATTATTGCCAAAAATCATAGGAAAAGTAAAAATTTTCAATGAGGTTAAACATCAAATCAAAATAGATGATAAGAAATTAGATTTCATCTATTTTAAGCTTAAACAATACGATTTAATTCATCTGGAAACATTATTGATTGACTTTAAAACAGCTATTACATTTATAGAAAACGAAGATATAGCTGTAATTTTCAATATGAATGGACCAGACTTTAAATGTTTTTATGAACTTTTAGACGATCATAATACTAATAAAAAACTTGAATTTTCATCTTTTTTAATAAATAATAAAATGATAGTTAAAGCAAATGGGAAAAATTATATTTACGCAACACTAAAAGACTCGAAATACAATTCTTCAAAAAACAATAAAATTCTCAAAGATATCTTTAAGTTTAAAAGTACTGATTATTAATTTTTTATACTGCTTGGTCAGTATATCTCCAATTTAGCATATAAAAATTAACGATTTTTGTTCTCGAATTCATACTAAAAGAAAACAAAAGCGCTTTTGTTCATTAATAATCTTAAAAATAAGATGATGAACATTTTACAAATAGATGAAAAATTAGATAAATTGTTAAAGCTGTTTCTCACAAGAAAAAAAGTTCTAACTTTTGAAGAAGCATGTGAATATACTTCATTTTCTTCTAGCTACATGTATAAATTGACTTCTGGAAAAAAAATCCCACATAGTTGTCCTAATGGGAAAATTATATTCTTTGATAAAGAAAAACTTGATTCCTGGTTACTTCAAAACGAAAGAAAATCTACACATGAGTTAGATTCAAAAGCTCTTACATATACACATAAAAATAAAAGATAATCATAGAGTTATGGCTTTCTAAAATTTTTAGAGCATCACCTTAAGTATCCAATTAATCATCAATTAATTCCATATTAAAATGAATAATATTAGAAAAAATTTCACAATAACCCCTAATGAATTAATTAACGATAACAAAATTACTGATCGTGCGAGGTTCTTATTTGTTTATATGCGCTCAAAACCAGATGAATGGGTTTTTTATAATTATTATCTATCAAAAGCCTTAGGTTATTCTTTAGATACTTTGAGAAAGTACTTAACTGAACTAGTTGATTCCGGCTGGATACTTAAAGAAAGGCAAAAAAGATTATCTGGGAAATTCACAGCAAACACCTATGTGTTAAATTCTGAACCGAAAATAGCTTTACCGTATCGGAAAAATACTGGTACGGAAATATACCGCAACGGGAAAAACCAGACACTTAGTAATAAAGAGTTTAAAAATACTGAAAAGAAAAAAAGAAAGAATTTAATTCTTTAAAGAAAAAGAAATTTATAAAACCACTAATATACCCACCATGCGCAAAATTCTTCAAAAAATAATCTTTGAAAAAAGAAAAAAAATTGCGTTAAAAGAAAGAATTATTATGACAAATCAATTAAAAAATCTTTTTAATACTCAAGCAAAAGAATATTATAATTTAAATAATAGAACATTTATAATAGATCAAAACAATAAAAAATTTCTAAATGTTTTTTGCAAATATTTTGCACAAGACCCAACTTTTGAAACAGAACATAATGGCGAACTAGATAAGGGATTATTTGTTTTTGGGAGTAATGGAACTGGGAAAACTTCAAGCTTTGAAATCATTCAAAGGATTTCAAAAATATATTCCATCAATCAAATATGGACACCAATCATTTCTACCCAAAACGTTGTTGAACAATTCAACCTTTCAGTAAGTAATAAAAAAGATGATGTTATTAAATATTATTCAAAAGGCAAATACATGTTTGATGATTTGGGTTCAGAAATTAAAGCTTCAAATTACGGAAAAGAAGATATTTTCTCAAGAATCCTAGAACTAAGGTATAATGAGTTTATTAAAAAAGGAACTAAGACATATATAACTTCAAATTTAAGTTTTGAAGATATTAAAGAGAGGTATGGAGTTAGAGTTTATGATCGCTGTTATCAAATGTTCAATCAACTTGAATTAAATGGTAAAAGTAGAAGGTTTTGATTTTATTTTAAGTTTTAGAATAAATATAATGTTCATTTTTTTAATAAAAACAAAAGAATTTACCACAATAAATACAAGAATTAAAATGACTCAATTTTGAAGTTATGAGTGATTAGCCAGGTGTGGTTTTAGTTGCCACTCTGTGCACACTAAAACCGATGGTAGTATAAGTATAGTATAATTAAAAAAACAATTTTGACAAACAAAAAAAGAATCGTCGCATACTTAGACCAAATTGACAAAGAGCTTCTCGAAAACAGATGTAAACTCCTAAAAGTTAGCGTTTCATTTTTCACAGCCAATTGCATTTTAGAAAAACTAGGAAAACCAATTTTAGAAATT
This sequence comes from uncultured Flavobacteriales bacterium, assembly GCA_913063255.1. GTDB lineage: Bacteria > Bacteroidota > Bacteroidia > Flavobacteriales > Flavobacteriaceae > Marifrigoribacter. Next base: position 4,129 of record CAJXYJ010000151.1, read on the forward strand.
AAGCCAATTAATGATACCACCAAAGAATACACATTACAACTTTTCAAAATCGGAAATAACTTAAATCAGCTTGCAAGAAAATTAAATTCCGGAGCAAAGTTTATGATTGCAGATCAACAAGCCGTTTTGGAAAATATAAAAAAACTAAATACTCAGATTTTAGAAATTCAATCAAAAATATAACCTTATGGATGAGAAAATAATTTTTAGCCTAATGCAAAATGTTTCTGATCAGTTATCAGAAATAATTTTAGATATTAAAGAAATAAAAAAGACTAAAACGCACAAAACAGAGGAAGTGGTTAATCATGAATCTATGTCAGCTGACGTAAATCAATTTAACTATTTTCAATACAAAAAATCTTTAAATATTATAAGTGAGCAGAAAAGACAAATTGAAAATATAGAAACGACAATTGAAAACACAAATCATTATTCCGTTTTCGGAAAAGATTCTTCTATAACTTCAAAAGGACTTTTATTAATCATATTTCTATTGTTAATCTTTTCAAACGGTATTAAACATATACCAATTTATTTGAATGAACATAGTCAAATCAAAAAAGAGCGAGATGAATTCAAACAAGTCTATGATTTTTTATACCTGTATCATTTCGAGGAAAAAGATGACTATAGTATTACACTATCTGATTTATTAAAGCACTCAAAAAGTAAAAAACCTGTATTTATAAAAAAACTAAAATCTTTAAGGAAAAAACATGACAAAGGCCTAAAAGAGAAAAAGCTCAAAGAACAGTTAAAGGCGATAGAAAATGTTGATTAATTTTATGACCATTGGGCACTCAAAATCGCTCTTATCCTACTGTGAAAAAGGTGGAGAGATTATCCACTCAAATAAATCTTTAGGTGACTCTGATCAAATTTATCTTCAGATGAAACAGCAAGAAGCATTAAATACCAAGTGCATGAAAAAAACTTTTCATGCGAGCCTTAGGATTGCTCCAGAAGACAAAGGAAAATTATCTATTCAAGATTGGATTGATATTTCTGAAAGATTCGCTAAGAAAATTGGATTTGAAAATAATATTTATGCTGTATATATGCATGAAGAGAATACAGCTAAAGAGCATATTCACATAGTAGCCACAAGAATTAATGATGATAATAAAGCCGTCGATAATAATTATACTAAATACAAAAGCATGGATTTTTCTAGAGATATTGAGAATGAATACAGTTTAAGAAAAGTAACAAGGAAACTAGAAAAAATCAAGGCTAAGGAAGTATTTATCACTAAAGATCATAGAACTCTAACTTTGCATAAAATAATAACTTCGGAAAAGAAAAAATCAAAAGACATTAATGATCTAATAACCAACCTAAAAAGAAAACACGGAATTAGAACCAAGGTTGGAAAAGGCATCTACTTTACAGATAAACAAGGTGTTAAAAAGAAAGGTTCAGAAATTCACAAAACTTTATCTATAAAAGGAATTCATAAGTTTCTAAAAAGAAATGACATCGCTAAACACAATGAAAACTCAGAAGATATTGATTTATAAATCTCACCTAAGACAACGTTTATACAACCGAAAACAGGAACGATAAATAGTACTGACCTTTCTAAAATCACTAAACATTATTTCAACTATATAAAAAACTTGCACTTTTACAATATATCTACGACACTAACTCCGTTACTTTTCTTTGTTATTTGAATTTGAGTTGGAATACGTTCTTTTAAGTTTTCTACATGAGAAATTATTCCAATCATCTTACCTTGTGATTGTAACGTTTCTAATGTGGAAATTACAGTTTCTAATGTGTTCTTATCCAATGTCCCAAACCCTTCATCAATAAATAATGAGTCAATTTTAACATTTTTATTAGCTAAAGTCAACTAAAAGAAAGGAAAACACTCCACCACTACTCCACCTCAGAACACCACAACACCTTTAAACACTGAGGTTATTACATATTTAATAGTTATCAGTTTAATTTTTAATAAACTTTTTTATGCCTATAGAGTTATAAACTTTATATTTCAAAATATAAATACCTT
>CAJXYJ010000152.1 GCA_913063255.1 uncultured Flavobacteriales bacterium
TTTTCCCATTCTATTGTTCCAGATCCATCGATCTTTACAATCCAATAATCGAATGATCCAGCATTTTCAGAAACATCCCCATCATTACTTGCTGTGTATCCAGAAATTATATAACCTCCATCGTTGGTTTTAGAAAGGTCTGTAGCAATATCATCAAGACTGCCCCCATAAATTTTATCCCAAATTTTTTCTCCGTCTGATTTTAATTTTAACAACCAATAATCTATATCTGAAGAAGCTTTTCCTGTAATATCCCCATCTGTACTACGTGTGGAAGCTAGTACCATAAAACCACCATCCTCTGTTTTTACTATTGAAATAGCATTTTCTTCATTACTTCCTCCATATGTTTTTACCCAGTCTATTTCTCCTAAAAATGGACCATATTCACAAGAGCCATCATCTTCGGTGGCATTTGGGTCATAATTATTGCCATTAGGATCTGTACAGCCTAAAATTGGATCTGGAGTAATAGTTGCATCGTCATCACTACCACAAGAATAAAAGGATAATGAAGTAAAGATAAATATAATAAGATAATGTGGTCTTATTTTTAAAAACATAATAGCAATTTTGAATATCCTAATTTTGGCGAAACGATTTCGTTTCGCCAAAAGTTAAAAGGTCAATTTATTTATTTTACAATTAATTTTTTAGTTGTAAGGTTATTTATTTTAACCAAATATATTCCAGAATTCAAACTTGAAATGTTAATTTCTTCCGAAGTAGTTTCAGAGAATTTAAGATCAAGTACTCTTTGACCTAATAAGTTGTAGATTTCAACATTAGTAAGAGGGTTGGTTATTGAAGAGATGGACAATCTGCTATTTGCAGGGTTAGGGTATATTGAAAATTCTAAGTTATAATTAATATCATTATTTCCTAACAAAGTTTGATCTATAGCTAAAGTAAATCCATTACCACCCGAAATTGGAATGTTTCCACTTTCAAAGAAAGGATATACGTTCCAAGAACCAGCATAATTTGCATTGTTGTTGGCTGGGTAAGAGTCAAAATAACCATCTGGTGCCATATTTCCATTTTCAATATCACTTATGTCTACAATACGTAAACCAGAAGAATAATTTGCAAGAATATATTTGTCACCTACTACATAGCCGTTATGATCAACTGAAGAAGTTTCACTATAATATTCATGATGCAAAATAGGGTTGTCTAAATCTGTTAAATCGAAAACAACGGTTCTAGTGTTAAATCCAAAGTCAAACTCATCTCCTTCATCACCTAATAACATATATTTACGATCTTCTGTTAACCAGTTTTGGTGTGTATAACCTGTTGAAGGATATAAAAATGATTTTATTAGTTGTGGGTTGTTTTTATCGGTTACATCTATAATAGATACGTGACTTGCATGACTACCAAAATAAATTTCATGACCTGTGTAATCTGAATCTGGACCATCGTAAACAATAACTTGTGCATCGTGAGAATAACCTTCATCTGCATATCCACCTACGTGTGTTGGATTTAATGGATCTGAAATATCAATAAAATGTGGACCTCCATTATAATCGTCACCACCTACTGAATAAGCATAACCAGTTTCTTCATTAATCACAATATTATGAACACCTCCGATATCACCATAATGAGCATCTTCTGTAAAAGTTTCTGGTGGGTTAGCAACATTACGTAAACGAGTAAGGTCAAATACCTGCATTCCATGTCCACCAGCTTCACTTACAATAAAAGCGTGATTGCTGTAAACTTTAACATCTCTCCAAATACTTGCGCTAGTATGAGTTGGTAATTTTCCTAAATAAACTGGGTTAACTGGATCTGAAATATCAATAAATGCTGTTCCATTATCTAGACCAATAAGAGCATATTCTTTTCCGTCTTGTGGATCCGTCCATCCCCATGAGTCATTTCCGCCAGATGCGCTCATTTGACTAAGTGAGATGTGAGATTGTAAAGCGTAACCATCGCATGGATATCCTGCTGCAATTCCATTTTCACACGGTGTTTGAGCAATTGCAAAAAATGTAGCAAAAAAAGCTACAATAGGGAAGTTTTTCTTAATCATAAATTTATTATTTTAATATTTAAAAGCTTGCAAAGTTAATGATAAAAGGTTGTTATATAAAACGATAAAAGTTAAAAAATGGTAAAAATCATGCGTTTTTTCAAAGGATGATTGTGATTTATTATTCTTTTATAAGTTTTTTCGTTAATTTATTATTTATATGTATAAAATAGATTCCTTTGGAAAGTGTGGAAACATCCACCGTATTTATATTAGAATTTAGATTGTCTTCATTATATAATAACTTACCACCTATATCATAAATCGATATGGTTGAAACAGGTTCGAATTGAGAATCAATAGTTATTGAATTAGTAGCAGGATTTGGATACAAGGCAAATTCTGATTGAAAATTATCATTTATAGACAATATAGATTCTTTAACAATAAATAAACCTTCTCTGTCACTTAATAATATATTGCCACTTTCAAAATAGGGGTATAAACTCCAGATACCTTCATATCCTGCATTATTATTAATAGGACGAGTATCAAAATATCCTATTTCTGTTATGTTGCCATTTTCAATATCTGAAAGACCCAAAATTCTCATTCCAGCTGCGTTATTTGCCATATAGAATTTGTTTCCTTTTACATAACCATTATGGTCTGTTGCCAATGTTGCTCCAGAATAATCGAAAAAATGTGTTGGATTATCCAAATCGTTTAGATCTAAAACGATGGTCTTGGTATTAAATCCAAAATCAATTTCATCAGCCTCATCACCTACTAAAAAATATCGTTGATCTTCAGTAAACCATCCTTGATGTGTGTATGAATAATTTGAATAGGAAACTGAAGAAATATGCTGAGGGTTGTTTTTATCTGTTACATCTACAATAACTACTCTGTCTTCGTTAGAACCAATAAAGATTTCACGTCCTGTATAATCTGTGTCGGGACCTTCATAAATAACTACTTGAGCATCGTGAGTATAACCATCCTCTGAATAACCGCCGGCTGCTATAGGATTTACTGGGTCTGAAATGTCTATAAAATGAGCACCTCCAGAAAAAGTGTCGTCCCCAACACTATACGCAAAACCAGTTGCTTCATTGATAACAATATTGTGAGAACCCCCAAAACCACTATAATGAGCGTCTTCAGTAAATACTTCTGGTGGATTAGCAACATTTCGCAGACGTGTTAAATCGAAAATTTGCATTCCATGACCACTTGCTTCACTTACAATAAAAGCGTGGTTGTTGTAAACTTTAATGTCTCTCCAAATACTGGTGCTTGTAAAAGTTGGGAGTTTCCCTAAATAAACTGGATTTATTGGGTCTGAAATATCAACAAAAACAGTCCCGTTTTTTACACCCATAATACCGTATTCTTTCCCATCTTGAGGATCTGTCCAACCCCAAGAATCATTTCCTCTTTCAGTATCTAATTCTGCTAATGAAATAAATGACTGAATATCGTATCCGTTACAAGGATAAGCGCCAGCCATACCATTTTCACATGGGGTTTGGGCTATGCTTAAAAAAGACAAAAAGAATATTGCTATGGAAAGAGTAGTGTTTTTCATATAGAAGATATTAAAAAACACCTTACCTTAAAGGTGAATAAAGGTAAGGTGCGTAAAGTTTAATTTTTTACTATTTTCTTAGTTACTTGTTTGTTTAATGACACAAAATAAATCCCTTTTGAAAAAGAAGAAATATCTATAGTTTTAGAATTAATATTTAATTCTTGAGTAGAATAAAGTTGTTTACCGCTAACATCATAAATCTGAATACTAGTTAATAATTCGTTAGCTGAATCTATAGTAATATAATTAGATGAAGGGTTTGGTAAAATTTTAAATACATTGCTTTCATAATCATTAACTCCTAATATAGTTGGAGTCACTAAGAAAAAACCACCAGATAAATAATTGCTAATAATAATATTACCACTTTCTAAATATGGATATACATTCCAAGCTCCTTCAAAACCTGAAGAATTATTTGTTGGATAAGTGTCAAAATAACCTATTTCAGAAAAACTTTCACCATCAATATTGCTGATGTCTAAAACTCTCATGCCTGCTTTGTAATTTGCAAGGTAATATTTATCACCCATTGTATAACCATTATGATCTATAGCAGCTGTTTCACCAAAATGATCAAAGTGATGCGTTGGATTATCTAAATCAGTAAAGTCAAATACAATTGTTTTGGTATTGAACCCAAAATCTAATTCATCAAGTTCATCACCTACAATAAAATATTTTAAATCTTCTGTAAACCAACCTTGATGCGTATATGAATCATTATTATAAGTTACTGAATTTATTAATATAGGGTTGTTTTTGTCTGTTACGTCAACAATTGCTACATGATTTTCATTACTACCTATATATAATTCATGTCCAGTATAATCTGTATCTGGGCCATCATAAATTAAAACTTGAGCGTCATGGGAATATCCGCTTCCAGAATAGCCACCTGCAGCAATAGGATTTAAAGGGTCTTGAATATTAACAAAATGTGGACCACCGCCATAGTCACCACCAACGCTATAAGCATATCCGGTTTCTTCATTGATCACTATATTATGTGAACTGCCAAATCCATCATAATGAGCATCTTCTGTAAAAGTTTCTGGTGCATTTGCAACATTACGTAAACGTGTTAAGTCAAAAACTTGCATCCCATGTCCTCCAGCTTCACTAACTACAAAAGCATAGTTATTATATACTTTAACATCTCTCCAGGTTGTTGAAGAAGTGTGGGTAGGTAATTTACCAAGGTATACTGGGTTTATTGGGTCTGAAATATCTATAAATGCAGTACCGTTATTTAGTCCAACTAATGCGTATTCCTTTCCGTCTTGAGGATCTGTCCAACCCCAAGAATCATTACTAGAATTTGCTCCAAAAGTAGATAATGGGATATGTGATTGTAAGTCATACCCATTACAAGGGTAAGCTCCTGCCATTCCATTTTCACATGGTGTTTGAGCTTGTGAAATTGTAAAGCAAGCTAAAAGAATTGGGAGTAATAGTTTTTTCATTCTGTTATGTTTTTAAGTTTTAAGGATTTGAAAAGTAAAATTTATATAAAAGGATGTTATGAGTTAGATGTATTTTCAATCGCAAAATTCTAAAATAGAATTAATTCACAGTAAATAAACAACTTAAAACATTTTTACCCTTCTTTCTAAATGTTAATATTATCTTAAAAAGATTAATATTGTTTTTTGAATTAAACGAACATATAAAAAATAATAGTCATTTAATTTTTTACCTTAGCGTGTTTAAACATTATACCTGCAAAATGAAGATTAATTTTTTATTTATCGTTTTATCGCTAACGCTAATATTTTCTTGCAAAGAAAAAGAAGCTCAAGTTATTCCTCCTCAAAATATAAGTGTATATCAAATAACCCCTAAGACAGTACCCATCTATGAATTATTTGTTGGACAAGTTTTTGGAGAAAAAGATATTCCTATTAGGGCTCGAGTTGAAGGTTTTTTAGAAGAAATTCATTTTAAGGAAGGCTCGACTATTAAAAAAGGAGATTTATTATATATAATAGATCCAGATCCTTTTAAAGAAGCAGTTGTTGCTAAACAAAGTATGGTGGCTCAGGCAAATACTGTTGTGATACAAACAGAAAGTGATTTAAAAAGAGTAAAACCTCTTGCTGAAATGGATGCAGTAAGTAAAAGGGAATTAGATATGGCACAAGCACAAAGAGATGCCTCCTTATCCTCATTAGAAGCTGCAAATGCAGATTTAAATATTGCGGAAATTAACTTGAGTTATACTAGGATATTGTCTCCAATTGATGGTATTATAGGAAGAACTTTAGCACGGGAAGGTGAATTTGTTGGTAAAGATCCAAATCCAGTAATATTAAATACGGTTTCAGATATAAGTTCCATTAGGGTTCAGTTTTTTCTATCAGAAAACGAATATTTAAGAATTGCAAGGGAGTTTTCAAAAACAAAAAAAGAAAACCCCAATGGTTCTAGAGATGTAAAAGCGGAGATAGAATTAATCTTATCTGACGGCTCTTTATTTGGTCAAAAAGGGGAAATTGATTTTATAGATAGAAACATCGATACTTCTACAGGAACAATATTAGTTCAAGCAACTTTTC
>CAJXYJ010000153.1 GCA_913063255.1 uncultured Flavobacteriales bacterium
AATGGACCAACTTTTGGTTTTGGAAATTTAAATGCTTTAGGATTTCCTTGTTGGGCATATTTGTCAATTAAAGGGCCTCCAGGATAGGGGAGACCTAGTAATTTGGCACTTTTGTCGAAAGCTTCTCCAACAGCATCATCTATAGTTTGTCCTATAACTTCCATTTCAAAATAATTGGAGACTTTTACTATTTGGGTATGTCCACCACTTATTGTTAATGCCAAAAAAGGAAAACTTGGTGCAGATTGTTCTTCAGTTTTAATGAAATGTGCTAAAATATGTGCTTGCATATGGTTAACATCTATGAGAGGAATGTTCAATCCCATGGCCAAAGACTTTGAAAATGAGGTACCTACCAAAAGAGAACCCATTAGTCCAGGACCTCTTGTAAAAGCTATGGCATTTAGCTGTTTTTTATCGATATTTGCTTTGCGAAGTGCAAGCTGTACAACGGGTACAATATTTTGTTGATGCGCACGTGAGGCAAGTTCGGGAACTACACCACCGTATTCCTTATGAATGTCTTGTGTTGCAACAACATTAGAGAGTATCACTCCATTATGGATAACAGCTGCAGCAGTATCGTCGCAAGAGGATTCGATACCTAAAATATATGTGTTTGTTGATTTCAAAGTAAAATGGGCATATTTATTGGTGGTAAAAATAAAACATTAAGACCGTATCAAAAAATTGAAAAAAATAATAAAAAGAATAATTACCATCATCCTACTTTTGGTATTGCTTATTATTATAACATTATCTGTACCCGCAGTGCAAACAATAATTGCAAATAAAGTAACCAAGCGGATTAATAATGATTTTGGAACGGAAATTCATATAAATCGTTTGGGTCTTAATTGGAAGGGAGAGGTGGATATGCGAGAGGTATATATTGCGGATCATCACAACGATACATTAATATATGCAAAAGCTCTTCAGACTAATATCTTGAGTGTCAAAAATTTAATTAATGGAGATTTTGATTTTGGACTTGTTAACCTTACTCAAGCTAAGTTTTATTATAAAATTTATAAAGGAGAGGATAATGATAATATAAGTGTCTTCGCGGATAAATTTAAGTCCGATAGTCCAAGGACAAGTAGCAAACCTTTTGAGCTTTTCGCAAATAACGTAACACTTTCAGGAAGTAAAGTGAAAATTATTGATGAGAATTTAGAAAGTACAGAAATTTTTAATTTAAAGGATATTGATATTGATACTGAGGACCTATTAATATTAGGACCTAATGTTTCAACAGATATTAAACAACTTTCTCTAAAAGCAAAAAGAGGTTTTGAAATAAATAATTTAAGTTCAGAGTTTTCTTATACTATGGAATCTCTGGAATTGTTAAATTTAAATTTGCTTACTGAACAATCGGCTATTAAGGGGGAAATAAAATTAAGTTACTTGCCTGAAAATGGAATGTCAGATTTTTCAAATAATGTCACTATTTCTGCTCATTTAGAAGATACTCAAATTTCAACCAATGATTTAAATACATTTTATAATGAATTTGTAAAGAATAAAATTATCCATGTAAATGGAGATATAAATGGAACTCTTAATGATTTCAAATTTAATAATGCTGATATTAAGACTAGTGGAATTAATTTAGTTGGGGATTTTAATTTTAAAGATTTATTAAAAGCTGATGAAGACTTCCTTATACAAGCTAATAATCATACGATTACAACAAATTCTAAGGCATTAAGAAGATTTATGCCAAGGGTTATTGGTAATACATTGCCTAAAGAGATAATATATTTAGGTGCTATTAAATTTAAAGGAAACACAACCATTACAAAAAACACTTTTTCTACAAATAGTACATTGAGTAGTTCTTTGGGTTATGTAAAAACTAATATTATAATAAAAGATATTAGCAATTCTGAAAAAGCCACTTATGTTGGGGATATTCTTCTTACTAATTTCAACCTTGGAATGCTTGCAAAGTATGATAAACTGGGTACTGTTACCACTGATATACATATAGAAGGAGTGGGTTTTACACAAGAATCTTTAAATACAAAAATAACAGGAACGATTTCTTCTTTTATATATGAAAACTACGATTATAAAAACATAACACTTTCAGGAAGTTTGGAACATCCATTGTTTGATGGAGTTTTGACTATAAATGATCCAAATTTAAAATTGGATTTTAAAGGATTGATAGATGTTTCTAAAGAACTAAATCAATTTGACTTTGAAGCAGATGTAGATTATGCAGAGTTATACCAATTAAATTTAGTGCAAAGAGATAGTATATCGGTATTTGCAGGTAAAATTGTGATGAAAATGGAAGGTAATTCTATCGACAATACGCAAGGCTCTATTTCATTTAAAGAAACCTTTTATCAAAATGTCGCTAATGACTTTTACTTTGATGATTTTAATATTACTACTAAAAAAGAAGGCATAAAAAGGGCAATCGAAATAAATTCGCCAGATATTATAACTGGTAGTATTTCTGGAGAGTTTTTATTAGAAGATATCCCTCATCTATTTAAAAATGGAATAGGAATGAACTATGCTAACTATATACCAGAAGAAGTAACTTCGAATCAATATATAGATTATAATTTTGAGATTTTTAATAAAATGATTGAAGTGTTTGTGCCAGAAATCCAGTTTGGAGATAATACCAGAATAAAAGGTTCTGTTTATTCTGATGACACAAAATTTAAACTAGATTTCCGATCTCCTGAGATATTAATATTCGACAACTATTTTGGCAAAGTAAACCTTCAGGTAGATAACAATAACCCACTGTATAACACTTTTATATCTATTGATTCTCTTTATAATGGAGTTTATAATTTAAAAGATGTAAACTTTATAAATAAAACATTAAATGATACTTTATATATTCAATCTACTTTTAGTGGTGGAGAAAAAAAGGAAGACCTTTTTGATCTTTCCTTATACCACACAATTGATCCAGAAGGAAATTCAGTAGTAGGAGTTAAAAGATCAACAATCACTTATAAAGAAAATGATTGGCATCTAAATGAAAAGAATAATAATTTGAATAAAATTGTTTTTGATAATGATTTCAAGAAGATTCAGTTTGATTCTATAGTATTAAATCATAATAATGAATACATTCAATTTGCTGGGTCTGTTATTGATAGTACTCATAAAAACTTGCAGGTTCAATTTAGAGATGTAAACATTGGTGATATAACGCCTCATATAGATAGTTTAAGGTTAAAAGGTAGCGTTAATGGAGAATTAAATATTAATCAAAATGATGGGCTTTATTTTCCAGACGCCACAGTTAAAATTGATAATATTACTGTTAATGAAGTTGCTTATGGCGATTTAGATTTAAAATTTGAAGGAAATAACGACTTAACTTTTTATGATATTATTGCAAGTTTAACTCATGAAAATATAAAATCTTTTAATGCAATTGGAAATATAGATGTATCTCCTTCAATACCTCAAATACAATTAAATGTAGATCTTAATGACTTAAATTTAATGGCAATAAGTCCATTTGGAGGAGATGTTATTACGAATATTCGTGGGCTCATATCAGGAAGTGCACAAATTACTGGTAATATAAGTACTCCAGATATTTTAGGGAATTTTGTATTAAAAGATAGCGGCTTAAAAGTTCCTTATTTAAATGTAGATTTCGATCTTGACGATAGAACAAGCTTAATCGCAACTAAAGATAAAATAGAGATTTTGTCTACCCAAATTACAGATACCAAATTTAATACCATAGGAGTATTATCTGGAAATGCAATTCATAATAATTTTGAGGATTGGAAACTAGACCTAAATGTTATAACAGATAATTTAGTGGTTCTAGACACTAAATTAGAAGAAGATAAATTGTTTTATGGCAATGCTTTTATAAGTGGGAAAGCGGATATATCTGGCCATCTGGATGAACTTGTAATTGATGTAGTTGCAACAACCGAGAAAAACACAAGTTTTAAGATTCCTTTGAGTGATACAGAATCTATAGGAGATGATTCGTTTATTAAGTTTTTATCGCCAAAAGAAAAAGAAGCAAGATTGAGAGGGGAAGAATTAATCTATGAAGATTTAACTGGATTGACTTTAAATTTTGAATTAGATATTAATAGGAATGCCGAAGTAGAGATTGTCATCGATCAAGTTAATAAATCGGCAATTAGAGGACGTGGTGCAGGGACTTTATTATTAGAAATAAACACTTTGGGTAAATTTAATATGTGGGGTGATTTTATTGTATATGAAGGGTTTTACGATTTTAGGTATGGGAAAATAATAAAAAAAGAGATAGAAGTAGAACGAGATGGTACTATAACTTGGGACGGACTTCCTGGCAAAGCTGAACTAAACCTAAAGGCAATTTATAAGACAAGAGCAAACCCATCTGCGTTATTAGATGATCCTACCATAAATAGAAAAATTCCTGTGGAAGTGATGATTGATTTAACTGAGGATATTAGTCAACCAGAATTGACTTTTGATATTGGTTTTCCTGAAGTGAGTTCTACAGTAAGAAGTGAATTAGAGTACAAACTCCAAACTCAAGAAGAAATAGAAAAACAAGCATTATTTTTAATAACAACAGATTCGTTTATTAGTGATGCTGCTGGACAAAGTGCAATTTCTGGAACGGTAACAGGTGGAATTAATGCATTACTTGCACAAATACTTTCTGATGAAGATGCGCTTATAAATATTGCTCCTTACTATGATATGGGAGTAGATACTGTTGAGTTAGAAACTGAAGATGAAATTGGAGTTCAATTTTCAAGTCAGTTAAGTGAGCGAGTCATAGTAAATGGAAAAGTAGGAATTCCTGTTGGTGGAATAAATGATTCTAGAGTTGCTGGGGATGTAGAGGTGCAATGGTTAGTAAACGAAGATGGAAGCTTAAGAATTAAGTTTTTTAATCGACAAGCAGAATTGCAATTTATTGGTGAGGATCAAACTTTTGAACAAGGAGCAGGAGTTTCTTATTCTGTAGATTTTGATACTCTAAAAGAACTTATAAAAATAATATTTGGTACAGACATAGAATTAGAATCCTCTTTAGAAGACGTGGTGCCAGATGATAATAGTGCTCCAGTTTTATTTAAATCTAATAAAAACCCAGAAGAAAATTAATCATTATAAAGCTGCAATTACCGATATTTCTACATTCACATATTTTGGAAGGTTTGCAACTTCAACTGTTTCACGAGCAGGCGCAGTAGCCTCATTAAAATAAGAAGCATATACTTCATTAATAGCAGCAAAATTATTCATATCAGAAATAAAAATAGAAGATTTTAGTACATTTTCAAAAGACATTTCTGCCTCATGTAATACAGCTTTCAAATTTTCCATAACGGTTTTTGTTTCTACTTTAATATCTTCAGTATGCAACATACCAGTAATGGGATCGATTGCTATCTGTCCAGATGTAAACAACATATTTCCTTTTAATACAGCTTGATTATAAGGCCCAATAGGGGCTGGAGCATTTTTAGTAATTATAATTTTTTTCATTTTAAATATTATTTTTATTCATTCATTTTCAATAAACCAGAATAGAGGTTATAAATTGATTTAAAGGTAGAGAATAACAATTACAGGTTCTTGTCTGGCTCTCTACGTTTTTCATATTTAATGTCGCTAAGCATGGAGGATTTAATACCTATGAAAAAGTACCAGGATGTGTGTGTGCTTCCTATTGGTGTCCAGTTAAATGACATTCGCCAACTTTCTAAATCTCTTTGAAACCTAAACTGTGTTAAGGTAACTCCTTTGTTTTTAAAATCGTAACCCGAAGAAACTCCAACTTTCCACCTTGGAGCAAATTCAATGTTTGAACTATACATTATAGATTGAGATGATATTTCATCTTGTCGTTGTGTATTGTTATAGGTTACGGTATAGGCTATTCTTAAATCCCAGGGGACAGAAAAGTTATACCATTCAAAATCATCGGTAGATCGTGATTCTTCATCTTCATATTTACTCCTATCATTTATTGGAGTGGAGTCTCCAAATAAATCATCTGGTCTTCCACCATTTCTAAATGTATCGGTGTTAAAATCATCTTCATCATTTCTTTTGCCTTCAAAATCTTT
>CAJXYJ010000154.1 GCA_913063255.1 uncultured Flavobacteriales bacterium
TTAAAAAAATATGGAACTGTAGAGACCGAAACAAATCTATCGATTATCTGTATTGTTGGAGATTTTATTGCTGAAAGTAAAGGCTATGCTGTTACTATTTTTAAAGCTCTAGAGAATATTCCAATTCGAATGATTTCTTATGGAGGAAGCAGACATAATGTGTCTATACTTGTAGAATCAAAACATAAAAAAGATGCATTAACCTCTCTTAATTCTACTTTGTTTTAATATGTTCAATTCAGAAATTATAGAGCGTTTTAAAGATACGCCAACGCCATTTTTTTATTACGATTTAGGTTTACTAAAAGACACCTTAAGAATAGTAAATGAAGAGTCTAGTAAGTATGGTTATCATGTACATTATGCATTAAAAGCTAATTCTAATAAAGAAATTTTAGAAACGATTCAATCGTATGGATTGGGAGCCGATTGCGTAAGTGGTAATGAAGTAACGAGGGCAATATCTTGTGGTTTTTCTGCTGAAAGAATTGCTTTTGCCGGGGTAGGTAAATCAGATGAAGAAATCAATATTGGATTAGAAAATGATATTTTTTGTTTTAATTGTGAATCGATTCCAGAATTGATAGTAATTGATGAACTCGCTCAAAAGAAAAATAAAATTGCAAACATAGCATTACGAATCAATCCTAATGTAGAAGCCAATACCCATTATTATATCACTACAGGTTTAGAAGAAAATAAATTTGGAATCAACCGCTGGGAATTAGAAGAGGTTTTGGAAATTTTAAAAACCCTTAAAAATGTAAATTTAATAGGATTGCATTTTCATATTGGTTCTCAAATAACAGATTTAAACGATTTTAAAGGCCTTTGTTTACGGGTTAATGAAATTCAAGAATGGTTTTATGATCACCATATTATTGTGGATCATATAAATGTTGGTGGTGGATTAGGAATTAATTATGAAAACCCAGAGCAAGAACCCATTCCAGATTTTAAATCCTATTTTAAATTGTTTCATGATATTCTTGAATTACGTCCTCAACAAGAATTGCATTTTGAGTTAGGAAGATCTATTGTTGGGCAATGCGGTACCTTAATTAGTAAAGCCTTATATATTAAAAAAGGAATCAATACTAATTTTGCTATAATTGATGCGGGGATGACAGAATTAATTAGACCAGCCTTATACCAAGCTTATCATAAAATTGAGAACCTAACTTCTTTAGATAATAATGTGGAACGTTATGATGTGGTTGGACCAATTTGTGAATCTTCCGATTGTTTTGGTAAAGCATTGATGTTACCCAAAACCTCTAGAGGAGATTTATTGGCTATCCATTCCTGCGGAGCTTATGGTGAAGTAATGGCATCACAATATAATTTACGTAAGTTACCTAAGGCGATTTATTGATTTAAATTCCAACGTGGCATGTCCATATTTTAGAAAAGTAATGATGTGAGATATTGTTCTAATTTAAACTAAATCCACCCCAGCTTCTATTAAATGAGCAACTTTGGGCTTCGTTTGTTTTAAATCATTAAGATAGTTGAGAACGGTATTGTCTTTTGTTAATTCATAAATTTCTAAAGGCAATAACCAATCTGAAGGATAATTGCTCTTTAAGTTTTCAAAAATTTGAAGAAGTTTTTTAATATGAGAAACGCTGTAATTATTTCTAATATTTCTTACTTCAGCATATAAGGAGTTTAATTGCATTTCTTTTTCAGAAGCGATAGCCGTTATCGTTTTTGTATTGCTGGGTTTTTGAATTATTGGAAAGGAATTATAATCTGCAGCTCCTGTAAACGCAGAAACAATTTCTTTACCTACGGCCATATCAAAATCGCCCATCTCTGGAGAGAATAACACTTCATTTTTATAAGTTACCGTACAATCTGTAAACTGAATCAACATGAGTTCTCCTCGTAAATTTCGAATTCCAGTTACATTAAGTCCTTTTACAATGATACCACTTTCAAACTCGAAAGAAATGGGTTTTCCGTCGTAAAAATTATAAGCTTGTAAATCTCGAGGCCCCATATTTTCTATGGCGAGATTGATGCCTTTTAATTTTCCTAAAGGAGAACTAAAGCCGTTTTTATGTGCTGCAACTCCGTGACCGATTACTTCTTTTTCTCGGTAAGAAAGCGCTGTTGGCCCTTCTGTTTTAAAGAAGACTACTTCATTATCTTCGCTCTTAATTTTTTGACTAAACACTCCGGAAATCTGTAGTCCAGTACTTAATTCTATGGTTCCTATTTGTTTGGATTCAATTAATTTTTTTAGACCTCGCCATCCTCCTTTTCGAACGGCCATAGTATTAGCAAATTCCTCTAATACCTCTTGTAAGTATGCAAAATCTGGTGTGACATAAAGCTGAGGTTGTGGCTTGGTAATATCGAATCCTTGGTATGCTGCATCTATGGTATAAGGGATCTTTTTCACTTCTTCTTTTAAACACCATTCACTTTCTCCAATGGAAGATAATAAACCAGCACCATATATTTTTGGTTCTTTAACAGTTCCTACTAAACCATATTCAACGGTCCACCAATGAAGGTTCCGTATAAGTGCAATTTCAGAAGGAGAAACCTCTTTATTTTGTAATTCTTCTACTTTTTTTTCTGCTTTCGTAAGGTCACTGAGCGTAGTCGAAGTGGCTTCTTTCAAAATAGATAATTCTCGAATCGCTTCGTAAATTTCAATATCGTGCGCACTAGAAATTGCTTTGGCACCAATTTCTCCAAAACGCCTTAAATATTCAGCATAATCTGGACTTGCAATAATGGGTGCATGACCAGCACCTTCATGAATAATATCTGGGGCAGGAGTGTATTCTATATTTTCTAATTGTCGAATATCACTAGCAATTACCAACACTTTATAGGCTTGAAATTCCATAAATGCATTGGGAGGAATAAAGCCATCTACGGCAACTGCGGCCCAACCAATCTCTTTTAAAATACGATTCATTCCATACATCGATGGGATTTCATCTATAGCAATACCAGTTTTTTCCAATCCATGCCTATAACTTTCGTGTGCCACTTTTGAAAGATAATCTACATTTTTCCGCATTACAAAGCGCCAAACGGCTTGATTGATTGGTGTGTATTGCTCGTAGTCTTGTGGCTTCATAAATTGCTTCAAATGTGGAGGCAATCTATCAAGTAATGGGTTGGTTGTAATGGTATTGGTCATAAGGTCAAAAATAGAAATTTCTTATTAATTCCAACTTTCAGAATTGAAAATAAAAAAAGAAATAATACCTTGCCAATTCTATGAGCCCTACACCTCGAAAATTAGAAATTATTACCGCTGCATCCACTCTTTTTAAAGAAAAAGGATACAGTGCAGTAACGATGCGAGATATTGCGAAAGCTATGGGAATAAAGGCAGCAAGTCTTTATAATCATATAAAAAACAAAGAGGAGATTCTTACTTTTATTATTATTTCTTTGGCCGAGGAATTTATTAAAGGAATTGCTGTTATTAAAGAAAGCAACTCCACTACTGTAGAAAAATTAAAGCAAATAATCGCTTTACATGTGGATATTGCAAGCAATAACACCAATGGGATGGCATCTTTAAATAACGATTGGATGCATTTAAAAGATCAGTTAGATCATTATTTGTATTTAAGAGTAGATTATGAAGACTCCTTTAGAGAAATTATAAAAGAGGGAATTGAAAAAAATGAAATCAAGAATTTAAATCCCGATATAATGTTGTTCTCAGTTTTATCAACCTTGCGCTCTTTGTATATCTGGATTCCCCTAAAGGAAGATATGGAGCCTTCTGTATTAGCTTCTAATTTAAGTGAGGTTCTGTTAAAAGGAATTAACAGATAAATAGTAAATATTTGCTATCTTTGTAACGTAAACTAACAAGCGTTAGTTAAATTTAATCGATATAATTTTGGCGAAATTTCATACCCTAGAAGTAAAAGATATTTACAAAGATACCGAGGATTGCTCGGTGATAGATTTTACTATTCCTGAAGAGTTAAAGAGTGTATTTAAATACAAACAAGGACAATATTTAACCTTAAGAACTACCATAAACGACGAAGATCTTCGTCGTTCCTATAGCTTGTGTTCAAGTCCTATAGATAACGAATGGAAAGTAGCGGTAAAACAAATACCCGAAGGGAAGTTTTCAACTTTTGTAAACCAAACCTTAAAAAAAGGAGATACTTTAGAAGTAATGAAACCTATGGGTAGGTTTGGTACTGCTATTTCAGAAACTCCAAAAAATTATATTGTTTTTACTGCAGGAAGTGGGATTACTCCCATTCTTTCTATGATTAAAACGCATTTAGCAAAAGAGCCGAATAGTACCTTCAAATTATTTTATTTGAACCGTACTGTAAAATCGATTATCTTTAAAGAGGAAATTGAACAGCTTAGAAATCAATATTTTGGAAGACTTGAGGTGTGTTATTTTCTAACCAAAGAATTTAGAGATATTGACTTATTCAATGGTAGGTTTACCAGAGAAAAATTGGCAACCATTTTTGATAAATTGGTAGATGTTTCTGAAATGGACGAATGTTTTCTTTGTGGTCCTGAAGAAATGATCTTTATGGTAAAAGAGGAGTTGGTAAAAGCTGGGATGCCATCAGAAAATATTCATTTTGAATTATTTGTAACAGGACTTTCTAAGGAAAATAGTCCAGCAAGTAAACCAGTTGTCAATCAAAAGACAGAAGGAGTAGCGGTTACTATTATAGATGGAGGAAAGGAATTCCATTTTGATATGACTAAGGATTATAACAATATCCTGGATGCTGCATTAGGAGCTGGAGCAGATTTGCCCTTTGCTTGTAAAGGTGGTGTTTGTGCTACCTGTAAATGTAAAGTGATGGAAGGAGAAGTGGCGATGAAAGTTAATTATGCATTAGAGGAAGATGAAGTTTCTAAAAACTATGTATTGAGTTGTCAATCAGTTCCTTTAACTGAAAGTGTAAAATTAAATTTTGATGTATAATAACCATGTGTTATTGAAAAATAAACAGGAATTATGAGCGAAAAAGAAATTAAGAATTTAGAAAAAATTTTCAATCAGCGGATAGCCAATGATGAGAAAATTGAACCGAAAGATTGGATGCCAGTGAAGTATAGAAAAACTCATATTCGTCAAATTTCACAGCATGCACATTCCGAAGTTGTAGGGATGTTGCCCGAAGGGAATTGGATTACCAGAGCACCTTCTCTTAGAAGAAAAGTAGCCTTATTAGCAAAAGTACAGGATGAGGCAGGTCACGGTTTATATTTATATTCAGCGACTGAAACTTTAGGGATTTCAAGAGATGAATTATACGAACAACTCCATACTGGAAAAGCAAAATACTCCTCCATTTTTAACTACCCAGCTATAACTTGGGCAGATATGGGAGCAGTCGGATGGTTGGTAGATGGTGCCGCAATTATAAATCAGGTTGCACTTACTACAACTTCCTATGGGCCTTATGCACGAGCAATGGTTCGTATCTGTAAAGAAGAAAGTTTTCATCAACGTCAAGGATTCGAAATATTATTGACCCTTTGTAAAGGATCTGAAGAGCAAAAAGCAATGGCTCAAGATTCTTTAAATCGTTGGTGGTGGCCTTCATTAATGATGTTTGGTCCTAAAGATGAGGAGTCGCCAAATACCGAACAGTCTATGAAATGGAAATTAAAACGAAAATCTAATGATGATCTTCGTCAGCAATTTATAGATCAAACGGTTCCTCAAGCAAAAATTTTAGGGATTACTATTCCAGATCCAGATTTAAAATGGAATGAAGAACGTCAATCTTATGATTTCGGAAAAATTGATTGGGATGAATTTTGGCAAGTGGTATATGGACATGGTCCTTGTAATAAAGAAAGAATGGCAGCTCGTGTTGGAGCTTGGGATGAAGGAGAATGGGTACGTGATGCAGCATTAGCGTACGCTGAAAAGCAGAAAACCTCTTTGAAAAAAGAGGTCTCATTATCGTAGTATTGAAATATTGGTATGTCTATATAATGAACAATAAA
>CAJXYJ010000155.1 GCA_913063255.1 uncultured Flavobacteriales bacterium
ATATTATAACTTAGGAAACGCTCATTATAAGTTGAACAACATTGGGCCTAGTATTTATTATTATGAAAAAGCATTGGAGTTAGCTCCCAATGATGGGGATATAAAAAACAATCTTGCCTTTGCTCAAAATGCAACCGTAGATGATATTGAACCCTTACCTAAAACCATTTTTTATAAATGGTACCATACCGTTTCAGATTTACTCACATTTGATGGTTGGGCAATAGTGGTAGTTGTGTTTGCAATGAGCTTTGTATTGTTGTTTTTGCTTTATTATTTTTCATATTCCGAAAGAAAAAAAAGAGCGTTTTTTGTAAGTGCGTTATTTTCATTCTTACTTATAGGAATGGCATTTTCTATGGCATTTTCAACTTTTGAGGATACTGTAAAAGACCAACCCGCCATAATTTTTTCTGAAATTATTGATGTAAAAAGCGAGCCTAACCTAGGAAGCGAAGTTTCTTTTAAATTGCATGAAGGAACCAAAGTTCAAATCATTGCTAAAGATACCGACTGGGTTCGGATAGAAATAGCAAATGGTAAAGATGGATGGATTCCTATAACAGACCTAAAAGAACTCTAATTTTTTAATACCTTATTTTTCGAATTAATATTAATCATTCCTAAAAGGGGAATGCTTGTTATTTACAGTCTTTTCTCTTTTGTCTAAAAGCGAAGTAGTCTTTTATCTTATTTTTCTTCAATTAAAACCCCCATTTTCCCCATTTGATAATCTCGCATTGCTTCCAAAATTTCGGTTTGAGAATTCATTACAAAAGAACCACTTTGTGAAACTTTTTCATGGATTGCAGCTCCGCTGAGTAGTAAAAATTGAGAGTTTTCATAAAAAGATATTTCAATAGCATTTCCTTCTTTTTCAAAAACTAGTAAGTTTTCAGCATCCACCAAACCATATCCTTTAACCCTCATACTTCCTTTTATTAAATAAAGCATCGTGTTAAATTCGCTAGGAATATTAATGAATTGCTCACCATTTTTTTTAGATTTCCCCCAAATAATTAATAAGTCACTTTCAGTTGGGAGCATACTCTTTTTACCTTTATATTCTCCGGCAATAAGTTTGTTGGTAATTTTTTGGTCTTCAGAAACTAGTACAGGAATATCACTTTTTGAAAGATGTCTATAAAAGGGCTCTTTCATTTTTTATCTGCAGGGCTGTTGATCCAAACCTGAATAATTTCTTGAACTCCATTATTTGCCGCTAAGTTTTCTGAAGGTCGTTCGCTATGTATAATTCCCATACCAGCATGCATCCATTGTACTTCTCCTTCTTTTGCAATTTGGTTGTTTTCACGACTGTCTCTATGATGTACTTCCCCTTCTATCACAAAAGTTACAGGAGAAAAACCTCGATGAGGATGAGGTCCAATTCCTTGAGTTTTTGCAGGACGGTCATTATAATATTGAGTACGTGCATGGTGAAGCAATAGAAAGGGATCCACTCGATCTACTTTTTGTGTTGGCAAAGCTTGTTTTACAGGGAAACCGCCCATGTCTATCTCTGTTGCGAGCAACAATCTTTTTACTTTTTTTAGTTTGCTCATTTTTTAAATAACTAGGTTTCTTCGATACATCCCGATGAAAAATCGGGACACTCAGTAACCTATATTCTTGCTATAATTCAACAATCAACAATTGTTATCCTTTAAAATCAATTTTTTTATGTTCTCCATCACAATAAGGTTTGTTTTCTGAAGCACCACATCTACAAAAAGCAGTTACCTTATCCTTTTCCTCAACTTGACCATCTATGTTTTTTACCATACATCTTCCATGTACTAATAATGGGCCGTTTTCTAAAACATCAACTTTTGTTTCCATAATATCGTTCTTTTGTGGTTTTTCGTTATTTCTATAACTACTTAATGCACCAGATGGGCATTTCTTTATTTGAGCAATAAGCTCTTCAGTGCTAGCATTTTCCATAACAATCCATGGTTTTGCTTTTGGATTGTAAACATTAGGCAATGCTTTTACACATTCTGCAGCGTGAATACATGAAGAAGGTTTCCAAACTATGGTTAAGTCTCCGTTTTTGTACTCTTTTATAATTTCTTTACCCATGTTTAATTATTTTAGATCTGTTGTGTCGACTTGTTCTTTTGAGTTTTGTTTTTCTTCATTAAGATTAAAATCATCCATGATATCCTCAGGAATTTCAAAATTCTCCACTTCTTCCATAATATCCGGAAGCAACATTGGGGCTAAGGAAGCTATAGGATCAAACAAATAAGAATTGTCTTTTCTTTCTTCAGGGATTTCATAATCTGTCGGATTCCAATGGGTAAAAAACATAAAGATTACACTAAGAATAAAGGCTGAGATAAGTACATTAAAAACGCCTCCTAAAATCTTATTAAATATCCCTAGAAAGGCAAAGTCTGCCATTTTTGTCAAGAACTTTCCAGCCCAAGAAACCAAGATAACAATGCTGATAAAAGTAACCAATCTTGCAGCTATGTTAATTGTTTGTTCACTCCAGTTCAGCCATTCATAAAGATATCCTGCTGCAAATTCTGAAAAATAAATAGCGCCAATCAGTCCTAAAACCAATCCGATAAGAGAAGCGAGGGTAACAAATAATCCTTTTTTCATTCCACTTACGAAAGAGAGAATTAAAATGATTCCTAAAATAATATCCATTAAGTTCATAAAAAGTATTTAGGGTAAAGATACTAAAAGAGTTTGTCAAGGAATGTATCTTTGTAATCCTGAAAATAAAATATAAAAAATGGCTAGAGACGAGAAATTAAAAGAACAATGGGAGGAAGTAGTTACTCTTATCAGCACTAAATTTGCAGATGGTGATACCTTAGATTTAGATGCGATCATTTATATTATAGGAATTCAAGAATTAGGAAAACTGAATACTGACTTTAAGAAGGATGAAAAAATTAATTTGATGCATATTGCAATTTGTAGGTTATTAGAACCTTTTGGTTATTATGCTTTCGATTATTTTGATGAAGAGGGATGGCCTCATTATACGGTTTTAGAAAAATTACCCCCTTTAAAAGCTGGAGAACAATCTGTGTTAATGAAAGAAGCTATTGTTCTGTATTTTGTGGAGAAGGAAGTTATTTAAAAGACAGATGACGGGAGACCGAAGACGGATTAGAGTATAATTAAAGTTTGCTGAGTGTCCCGATTTTTCATCGGGATGTATCGAAGTAAACGGAAAAAGAAAACTTAATATCGAAAGCAGAATGTTGAATGATAAAGTGATTGAAATATTTAGTTTACTGAGTGTCCTGATTTTTCATCGGGACGTATCGAAGTAAGCAAAGCAATCTAACATTTTCCTTCCCCTCTTTTCTATCATTTTAGTTGTGCTACCAATAGTAAAAACGTAATTTTGCGCCTTTGAAAGAATTTGAGTTATGATTAGTAAAATAAAGCAGCATATTGCAGAGATTGAGGTATTTGAAGCTAAATCTCTTGAAGAGTTAGAAACTTTCCGAATTAAGTATTTAGGAAAAAAAGGATTGATGAATGACTTTTTTGCTGCATTTAAGGAAGTACCTAATGATCAAAAAAAGGAATTTGGACAAACCATCAATAAACTAAAAACTACAGCTCAAGAAAAAATCAATTCTTTAAAAATATCTCTTACCAATACCGAAGATTCATCAGGTATTTATGGAGATTTAACTCGACCGGGAGAACCTGTAAGTTTAGGTTCTAGGCATCCAATTTCAATTGTGAAAAATAAGATTATCGATATCTTTTCTCGCATTGGATTTAATGTATCTGAAGGCCCAGAAATTGAAGACGATTGGCATAATTTTACAGCGTTAAATCTTCCAGAATATCATCCAGCAAGAGATATGCAGGATACCTTTTTTATTGAAAAAGATCCAGATGTATTATTACGAACGCATACTTCATCTGTACAGGTTCGTTATATGGAAAATAATAAGCCACCAATTCGTACGATATCTCCAGGTAGAGTATATCGTAATGAGGCTATTTCAGCGAGATCACATTGTTTCTTTCATCAAGTAGAAGGGTTATATGTGGACAAAGGCGTTAGTTTTGCCGACTTAAAACAAACCTTACAATATTTTACCACTGAGATGTTTGGGAAATCTAAGATTCGGTTACGTCCTTCTTACTTTCCATTTACAGAACCAAGTGCTGAGGTAGATGTGTATTGGGGATTAGAAACAGAAACCGATTATAAAATGACCAAAGGAACCGGTTGGTTAGAGATTATGGGTTGTGGAATGGTTGATCCTAATGTACTTAAAAACTGTAATATTGATCCAGAAGTTTATTCTGGTTTTGCCTTTGGAATGGGGATCGATCGTATCGCATTATTACTACATCAAATTCCAGATATTAGAATGTTTAGTGAAAACGATGTTCGTTTTTTAGAGCAGTTTAAAAGTTTGTAAGCTTACCGTCATTGCGAAGGTGCCTTTTAAGGCAACTGAAGCAATCTGTTGAATTAATGTAAATTTCATGAGATTGCCACGTCACTACGTTCCTCGCAAAGACAAACAATCGAAATATTCTTTATGAAAAAAGACATTAAAATTCCTTTTGCAGAAAACATTCAGGTTGTTGCTACTAAAGAATGGGATAAAGATTTTCTTGCTCAAAATTGGAATGTGTATGTGATCAATAATCGGGAGGAAATAATAGAATCTGTTTTGGTCTTGTCTAGGGGAGAAAGTAAAAACAATAAAACTTCAACCTTACGTCACAGTTTGGGAGATTTACCTTCACATTCTGGCAAAAAAGTGGAATTGATAACCGAAGAAGTATTCAGTTTTACCAATGAATATATTGTTACTTTTTTTGCTGAAGGAAAACTTTTTGATCGCACCTTTATTTTTGAACCTCAAAGTATTTCAGAAGAAAACGCCATTTTTATAGACCTAATGGGGCAAGATTGTGTTTTAGCGAAATAATTAATCCAACTTATCGGTTAGTTCTTTAAACACTTTTTTAGCATTTTTCCGTTCATATAATATACTATATACTGCATCTATAATAGGAGTTTTTGCCTTTTTATCTTTTTTCTGATTGAGCAAATAAGCACTTTTAGTAGCATAATATCCTTCTGCAACCATACTCATTTCCATTTGTGCACTTTTTACCGTGTATCCTTTTCCTATCATATTTCCGAACATTCGGTTACGACTAAAAGTGGAATACCCAGTAACTAACAAATCTCCTAAATATGCAGAACCATTAATATCACGCTTCATTTTGTATGTCTTTTTTACATATTTTTTCATTTCGCGTATTGCATTACTCATTAATACACTTTGAAAGTTATCCCCATATCCTAGACCATGTGCAATTCCGGCGGCTATTGCATAAATGTTTTTAAGCATAGCGGCATATTCAGTACCTATAATATCTTCGCTAGTTTTACATTTTATATAATCACAGCTTAGATGGTCTGCAACTATTTGTGCTTTTTTATCGTCTGCACAAGCGATGGTAAGGTATGAAAGGCGTTCTAAAGCTACTTCCTCTGCATGGCAAGGGCCAGTGATAACTCCTATGTTTTTAAATGGAATATTTAAATGCGTAAAGAAATGATCTCCAACAATTAGGCTACTTTCAGGAACAATCCCTTTAATGGCAGAAAAAACCACTTTGTCTTTTATTTCGACAGTAAGTAATTCTAGTTCCTTATATAAAAATGCCGAAGGAATAACAAAAACAAGAATATCTGCATAATCTGCCAATTCATTAATATCGTTGCTAAGTTTTAGCTTAGAGGTGTTAAACTCAACTGAAGACAGGTAATTTGGATTGTGCTTATGTTCTTTAATATGCTCAATAGCAGAAGTATTACGCATATACCATCCAACTTCATCTAAGTTTTCACAAAGCATCTTAACAATAGCAGTTGCCCAACTTCCTCCTCCAAAAACAGCAAACTTTGGTTTATTTGTCATATAATG
>CAJXYJ010000156.1 GCA_913063255.1 uncultured Flavobacteriales bacterium
GAAAAGAAACCCGAATTTCCAGAAGCTGTAATCTACACCAGAGATAATACAGGACAGGTTTATATTGTTCATGAAGGTGTTGAAATGTGGTGCGATCAAGCCTATGTTTATACCAAAGATAATTTTGTAAAGGCTTATGGTAGTGTGAAAATTGCACAGGGAGATAGTATTTCTATGCTTAGTAAATACGGCGAATATAATGGGAATACACAATTTGCTTTTGCCAGTGGTGATGTAAATTTTAAAGACCCAAAAACAACATTAAAAACCGATACTTTATACTTCGACCGTATAAAACAACAGGCATTTTATAGAAGTGGAGGAACCGTTAAAGACACCGCAAGTACTCTTACCAGTAGAGTTGGCCGTTATTTTGCGGAAGATAAAAAATACCAGTTTTTATCTAATGTAAAAATCACAAATCCTGAGTATACTATAAATTCAGAACAATTAGATTTTTATTCAGAATCTGGAATTGCATATTTATATGGAGAGTCCACAATTGAAAGTGAGACAAGTACCGTTTATTGCGAAAGAGGATATTATAATACCCGTTCAGACATAGGCTATTTTGTGAAGAATTCAAGAATTGACTATGAAAACAGAGTCTTACACGGAGATAGCATCTACTTTGATCGCAATCGAAATTTTGCCTCCGCTACCAATAACATTAAAGTAATCGACACCCTTAATCAAAGTTTTATTAGAGGGCATTATGCAGAGGTATATCGAGATAAAGATTCCTTATTTATAACAAAAAGAGCGGTTGCTATTACGGTAAGAGAAAATGATTCCATTTACATTCATGCAGATACATTACGAGTTACTGGTACTCCAGAAAATAGAGTATTACGAGGTTATTATAAAGCTCGAATGTTTAAAAAAGGATTGCCAGGTGAAGAACCCACAAGTGGAAAAAGCGACTCTATATATGTAAATGAAAAAACTGGTTTAACCAAATTACTTAGAAACCCAGTATTATGGACAGGTGAAAATCAAATGACTGGAGATACTATTCATTTACTTAGAAACCTTAAAACTGATCAATTAGATACTTTAAAAGTATTTAACAATGCATTTATTGTACAAAAAGATAGTGCAGGTTATAATCAAGTAAAAGGAGAACGATTAATTGGTTTGTTTACTAATAATGCATTAGATACCGTAAATATTATTAAAAACACTCAGGTCATTTTCTTTTCAAGAAATGAAAAACAAGAATTAGTAGGGATTAATAATACCCTGAGTAGTTCTATACAATTATACATTGAAAATGAAGAGATAAGAGGAATTCGATTTAACAAACAAGTAACAGGTAAATTATATCCTCCCTCTCAGTTTCCAGAAAACGCAAGAATATTACCTGGCTTTAATTGGCGTGGTGAAGAACGTCTATTATCGGTTTCAGATTTATTTAAAGGAAAGCCCGCCCCTATTCTACCTAAAATAAAAGGGATTCCATTACCAAAAGATGAAGGTGAGTTTTTTGAAGATTTTACAGAAAACGAATTTATCATTCCAGAAGCCTCCAAATTATCCCCCGAACAATTAAAGAATAACCCTGAAGACACTTCCCCATTAAAAGCTAAAGAGCCTAAAAGAGAAAATGAGGAAAAAGAATCCACACTCTTAAAAGAGAACTAATGCGAGATCATTTTTTTAAATATCAAGCCCAAACCACTCCTCACCCACTAGCATTAGAAGTTTCTCATGCCAAAGGAAGTTATATTTTTGACACAAATAATAAAAAATACTTAGATTTTATAGCTGGGGTATCCGTTTGTTGCCTGGGACATTGTCACCCAAAAGTAGTTGCTGCAGTAAAAAAGCAATTGGACACCTATTTACATGTAATGGTGTATGGAGAATTTATACAAGAACCTGCGGTTGCTCTTACCAAACTCCTTTCGGAACATTTACCAGAAAACTTAACTACTACCTACCTTACCAATAGTGGTACTGAAGCAATTGAAGGTTCTATTAAATTAGCCAGAAGAGCTACTGGCAAAAAAGAAATATTATATGCCAATAATGCTTACCATGGTAATACTATGGGAGCATTGAGTATCATGGGTTTAGAAGAAAGAAAAGAAGCTTTTCAACCCTTATTACCCAATTGCAATGCTATTGAATTCAATTCAGAAAAAGATTTAGAAAAAATTACAAACAAAACAGCTGGAGTCGTTTTAGAAACCATACAAGGTGGGGCTGGATTTATAATTCCTGAAAATGATTATCTAAAAAAAGTGAAAGCTCGATGTATTGAAGTTGGCGCTTTATTCATCTTAGATGAGATACAACCAGGCTTTGGACGAACTGGAAAATTGTTTGGTTTTGAACATTTTAATGTGGTGCCAGATATCGTAGTTCTAGGAAAAGGTATGGGTGGCGGAATGCCAATTGGCGCTTTTACGGCTTCAGAAAAGTTAATGAAACTTCTTAGCCACGATCCAAAATTAGGACATATCACTACTTTTGGCGGAAATCCTGTTATTGCAGCTGCAGCATTAGCTACACTAAGAGAATTGACCGAAAGCGATTTGATTAATCAAACCTTTCAGAAAGAAACACTTTTTAGAAAATTATTAAAACATCCTCTCATAAAAGAAGTACGTGGTAAAGGACTAATGTTAGCTATTTTATTTGATTCTCTTGAAATTGCTTCAGAAGTAATTCTAACTTGTAAGAAGCAAGGATTACTGCTTTTTTGGCTACTTTTTGAATCGAAAGCAGTACGCATCACTCCACCTTTAACCATTTCAGAAACCGAAATTAAGGAAGGTTGTCAAATCTTACTTACTGTCTTAGACACTATAAACACTAAAACGTAAACACTTAATTTATTTATCTACAACAAATTACTTTAATCTATTTCTTGTTGATAAGTCCGTTAACAAGAATAATGGCATAGCTATTGAACTTTAGGCTACATTAGTATCTTTAATTTAGAAGAAACAGTTAAAACCCGCTAATGCAACATAGCCCTAACGAACATAACAATTTCTCACTTACCCGCTTCGAATCCATGCTAAAAACCAACAGTGTGCTTTTTTTTGACTCTAATGAGTTTGAAGAAATAATACACTATTATTTAGAAAATGGAAAGATAAAACTTGCGAAAAAGGCAACAAAACTAGGTCTACAACAACACCCCTCTTCTGTCAACCTAAAATTGTTTAGGATAGAAATGTTTGTATTCGAAAATGAATTAGATACCGCAGATGATTTATTAGAAGAACTTATAGTAATAGAAAAATCTAACGAAGAGATTTATATTCAGAAAGCCAACATACTTTCAAGAAGAGATAAGCATAAAGATGCTATTAAAATGTTAGAGATCGCTTTAGAGTTAACTGAAGATGAATCTGACGTAATGTCATTACTTGGAATGGAATATTTGTTTTTAGAAGATTTTGAAAATTCTAAGTATTATTTTATCAAATGTTTAGAAAATGATGGTGAAGATTTTTCTGCTTTGTATAATATTATTTATTGTTTTGAATATTTAGAACAACATGAAGCAGCAATTGACTATCTAAACGAATTTCTAAATAAGAATCCTTATTGTGAAGTTGCTTGGCATCAAGTAGGTAAGCAGTATTTTATTTTAAAAGAATATAAAAAAGCATTAGCAGCTTTCGATTTTGCTATTATTAGTGACGATACATTTATCGGCGCATATTTAGAAAAAGGTAAAGTATTAGAAAAACTTAATCAGCATGCAGAAGCAATCGAAAGTTACACCGTCACTTTAGGTTTAGATGATCCAACTTCGTTTGCTTTATTACGTATTGGAAAATGTTATGAAAAATTAGGAAACAAAGAGTTAGCATTGCAGTTTTTTAATAAATGTGTTGAAGAAGATGCATTATTAGACAAGGGCTGGATTGCCATAACAGATTTTTATCTAAGTGCTAAAAATTATCAAAAAGCACTATATTATATCGACAAAGCGATTTCTATCGATAGTGAGAATGTACTGTATTGGAAAAGATATGCTAAGATTAATTATCGTTTAAATTTATTTGAAGAGGCAGAAATAGGATATCGAAAAACCTTAGAACTTGGCAATTACGAACTCAATACTTGGCTAATTAGAAATGATGTTCTAATGCAACTAGGAGAATATGAAGCTGCAACAAATAATCTATTTCAAGCAACAGAATTTTATCCAGAATGTGCAGAAATAGAATATCGTTTGGCTGGTTTATTTTATCACAATAACGAAGATAGAAAAGGAGAGTTTCATCTAAATAATGCGCTTCGTTTAGATCAGGAATTTTTAATTATTATTGAAGAGTTATTTCCTAAAATTTATGTTTCCAAAAGAGTACAAGAAATAATTAAAAAGCACAAAAATCCTTCACTATAAATTGTATTTTTGGGGCTAAGATAATAATTTATGCCTTCACGTAGTCTATTACAATACCTTATTATTACAGCAAAAGGACTTGCAATGGGAGCTGCAGATGCAGTTCCAGGAGTTTCTGGCGGCACTATTGCTTTTATTTCTGGGATTTATGAAGAACTGGTAACAACCATAAGCAACATCAATCTTTCTCTTTTTAAAACATTAAAAAACAAAGGAATAGCCACCTTTTGGAAGCAACTAAATGGTAATTTTTTAATTGCCTTAGTAACAGGAATTGCAATTAGTTTTGTTACTTTTATTAGGATTGCCAAATATCTAATTGAAAACCATCCTATTTTAATTTGGGCTTTCTTTTTTGGACTTATCATTGCGAGTATACTTTATATTGGAAAACAGATAGTAACTTGGAATATTAAAATCATAATTTCAATTGTATTTGGAACTGCATTGGCTTATTATATAACCACAATTCCTTCATTAGCTAGAAACGACAATCCATACTTTTTATTTATTGCTGGCGCGATTGCAATTTGCGCTATGATTCTTCCAGGAATTTCGGGTTCTTTTATTTTAGTGATATTAGGGGCATATAAAACTTTGAGTGATGCTGTACATGATGTGGATGTAAAAAGATTAATGCTTTTTATTTTAGGAGCATTTGTAGGATTACTAAGCTTTAGTAGAGTTCTAAAATGGCTATACAAACATTATGAAAACACTACATTAGCAGTACTTACAGGATTTATTATAGGTTCCTTAAATAAAGTCTGGCCTTGGAAAGAAACAATCTCAGTGTTCTCTAAAGAGACAGGAAGCGAAGTTATATTTAATACCGTTTCAAATACTGGAACACTTTCAGTATTACAAAAAAGTAGTCAAGATTTTGACACTTATAAAACAATTATAGAAAAAAGTATTAGCCCAAATAATTATTCGGTTATTAATAATAATGTAGATTCACAGTTAATTTATGCACTTATCTTTATGGCACTTGGCTTTTTAAGTATTTTTATTTTAGAGAAAATTTCGACTTTAAAAAGCACTTAATGGCAAATGAACGTTCCATATCAGATAAGATTTGGCTAGTTTTTAAAGGACTTGCAATGGGAGCAGCTAATAAAGTTCCTGGTGTTTCTGGAGGGATTGTAGCGTTTGTTGTAGGTTTTTATGAAGAGTTTATTTATTCTCTTCAAAAAATGAATGGAAAAGCAATTAAGCTACTTTTCAATAGAGGTTTTAAAAGTTTTTTACAATATACCAATGCACGTTTCTTAAGTCTCCTTTTTTTAGGGATGGTGATTAGTTATTTTAGTATTTCTAAGGTTTTAGATTTCTTATTAGAGCATTACGAATTATATGTATGGAGTACATTCTTTGGAATGATTATAGGATCTGTTTATTATATCGCCAAAGATTTTGGAAAATGGAATAGAAAATTTATAATCTATCTTTTATTGGGAATTATTGTAGGCGTGAGTATTAGTTTCTTAGAGCCCGCTAAAGAAAATGACAACCTTTTATTTGTATTTTTATGTGGAATTATAGGGGTTTC
>CAJXYJ010000157.1 GCA_913063255.1 uncultured Flavobacteriales bacterium
CGTATTGGAAAAGGTGTATATGTATATAAGATAACCGTAAAATCTACGTTAACTAATCATCAAGTTGAAAAATTTGAAAAACTAGTTATTCTATAAATAATTAAATTTATATTTGTCAAAAATTTTTATTAAATGAAAAAAATATTCTTATTCGCATTATTGGGGTTAATCGCTTATAATGTTACTGCACAAGAAACAATAACAATTCCAAATGATGCAAACTGGGATAATCCTTATAAAAATGCAATTACAACTGGAGTACCATTTCTTTTAATAGGTGCGGATGCACGATCTGCTGGTTTAGCAGATATTGGTGTTACCACATCTTCAGATGCATTTTCACAACAATGGAATGCTTCTAAATACGCATTTGCACTTTCTAAACAAGGTATAGGGATAACGTACACTCCTTATTTAAGTAGCTTGGTTAGTGATATCTTTTTAGGAAACGTTACCTATTATAATCGTTTAAACGAACGAAGTGCTTTGGCATTTGGTTTTAGATACTTTAGTAATGGAGAAATAGAACTTAGAGAAACTATTGATCAGGAGCCATTAATTGTTAAGCCAAATGAACTTTCTTTTGATGCTTCCTATTCCTTACGATTAAATGATCGTTTTTCAATGGGTGTAACAGGTAGATATATTAGATCCGATCTAAAATTACAAACGGGTAATGAAGATGCTACAGCAGCAAGTTCATTTGCAGTTGATATTTCTGGGTATTACCAAAGTGAAGAAGTAGCTTACGATAGTTTTGATGGACGTTGGAGAGGGGGTATTAATATCTCGAATATTGGACCTAAATTAAAATATGATGAAGTAGGGTCTGAAAGTAGTTTGCCAACAAATCTTGCTATTGGTGGTGGTTTTGACTTTATTTTAGATGAATACAATAAAATTGGTGTAAGTGTAGAGTTCAATAAATTATTAGTACCGACACCACCTGTTAGGGGAACTGAATTTGTGGATGTAGATGGAGATGGTGAATTTAACCCAGAAATTGATGAAGAGATTGATGGTAATGCTGTATATAAAGGTAAAGAAAATGATGTAGATTTCTTTAAAGGAATGGCGCAATCTTTTACGGATGCACCAAATGGATTTAGTGAAGAGTTAAATGAAGTAACTTGGGCATTAGGAGCAGAATATTGGTTTAGAGATGTATTTGCTTTTAGAGCAGGATATTTTAATGAACATGAATCTAAAGGAGCTAGACAGTATATGACTTTAGGAGCTGGATTTAAATATACTACTATTACTATAGATTTATCTTATTTAATATCTACTTCAAATGTTGTAAGTCCATTAGAAGGTACACTTCGTTTCGGGCTAACATTTAACTTTGGAGATGAGTATGACGAATACTAGAAGCTAGTGAAAAATATAAGAATTGAAATTAATTTAGAAGTATTTGAAACTATTTCAGATCTTCCTTCTTCGATTCAAACTTTAATGAATAAGGCGCATGAAGCACGTGAAAATGCTTATGCGCCTTATTCACAATTTAAAGTTGGGGCAGCACTTCAGTTAGATACTGGAGAAATTATTTTAGGAAATAATCAAGAAAATGCTGCTTATCCATCAGGACTTTGTGCAGAACGAGTAGCCATATTTCATGCTGGTGCTACACATCCAAATGCAACCATCACTTCCATGGCGATTTCAGCGAAATCTTTAAAAAATAAAGTTACCTCTCCTGTGGCTCCTTGTGGTGCATGTAGACAAGTGTTGGCAGAATATGAAGTGAAACAAGATGCTTTTATGGCTATCTATTTTATGGGAGAATCGGGAAAAATTGTAAAGTCCAATTCCATAAAAGATTTATTGCCCCTTATTTTCGATAACACCTTTCTATAACGATTTAATAGTTTTTAGCAAATCTAGCATTGTAGAATCTTAGAATATAGTATTTTTGCTATCCTTGTAGTAATTTGCCTAATTGGCTAATAGTACGTTAACAAATGAAGAAAATTACAAAAAAAACATATCTAGAATGGTACGAGAATATGTACTTCTGGAGAAAATTTGAAGATAAACTTGCACAAGTTTATATCAACCAAAAAGTAAGAGGGTTTTTGCACCTCTATAATGGACAAGAAGCAGTATTAGCAGGTGCATTGCATGCTATGGATTTGACCAAGGATAGAATGATAACAGCTTATAGAAATCATGTGCAGCCAATTGCAATGGGAGTAGACCCAAAAAGAGTAATGGCCGAATTGTATGGAAAAGGTACTGGAACTTCTCAAGGTTTAGGTGGCTCTATGCATATATTTTCTAAGGAACATCGTTTTTATGGTGGTCATGGAATTGTTGGTGGACAAATACCTTTAGGTGCTGGATTAGCATTTGCGGATAAATATTTTAAACGAGATGCGGTTACACTAACTTTTATGGGAGATGGTGCTATGCGGCAGGGGTCACTTCATGAAGCATTTAATTTAGCAATGCTTTGGAAATTACCTGTTGTTTTTTGTGTTGAAAATAATGGTTATGCTATGGGAACTTCTGTAGAACGTACAGCTAGCCATTCCGAAATATGGAAAATGGGGCTTGCTTACGAAATGCCATGTAAACCTGTAGATGGAATGAAACCAGAAACGGTAGCAAAAGAATTGGATGAGGCTATTCAAAGAGCTCGTCGAGGGGAAGGCCCTAGTTTTCTAGAAATAAGAACCTATCGTTTTAGAGGGCATTCTATGAGTGATGCGCAACATTATCGTACGAAAGCGGAAGTTGTAGAAAAACAAAAAGAAGATCCAATTACCTACGTTCGAGATATTATTACTAAGAAAAAATACGCTTCAGAAAAACAATTAGAAGAGATAGATAAAAAAGTAAGAGATTTGGTAAATGAATGCGAAAAATTTGCCGACGAATCTCCATATCCAGATAAGAACGTAATGTACGATGCTGTATACGATCAAGAAGATTATCCATTTTTATCACATAAATTATAATTACTATGGTAGAAGTAATCAACATGCCGCGTTTAAGCGATACCATGGAAGAAGGTACTGTTGCTAAGTGGCTTTTTAAGGTAGGAGACAAAATTAGGGAAGGAGATATTCTTGCTGAAATAGAAACCGATAAGGCAACTATGGAGTTTGAATCTTTCTATGAAGGTACATTACTTCATATAGGAGTTCAAGAAGGAGAAACTGTCGATGTGGATGTGCTATTGGCTATTATTGGTGATAAAAATGAAGATATTTCAGAAATAATAAAAGGAAATAGCTCATCATCTTTACCTGAAGAAAAAAAGGGATCAGAAAATAATGTTGAGACTCCTATTTCTGAGGAAATTACAAAAACAAATGCAATAAATATTCCTGAAGGTGTTGAAGTGATTACCATGCCTAGACTTAGTGATACAATGACTGAGGGAACCGTTGCCTTATGGAATAAAAAAATTGGAGATATAGTAGAAGAAGGAGATATTCTTGCAGAAATAGAAACCGATAAGGCAACTATGGAGTTTGAATCTTTCTATACTGGTACCTTATTAGAAATTGGCATTAAAGAGGGGGAATCAGCATTAGTAGATAGCGTTCTTGCTATTATTGGACCAAAAGGGACGGATATTACTGGAATTCTAGAAAGCTATAAATCAGTAAGTGGAAAAGTAGAAACTACAACAACATCTGAAATAAAAACGACAACTCCAGTTGTTGTTGAGAAACAAGAGGCTACCAAAACAGTTTCAAGTCAAAATACAACTCCTGAAGGAGAAAGAGTATTTATATCTCCTTTAGCAAAAAAGCTTGCAGATGAAAAGGGCATCAATCTTCAACAAGTAGTTGGAAGCGGAGAAAATGGTAGAATTATAAAACGAGATATTGAAAACTATCAGCCAGTTTCGTCTGGAGCGTCAGCTTATGTTCCTGTAGGTGTTGAGAGTTTTGAGGAAGTTAAAAATTCGCAAATGCGAAAAGTGATTGCCAAACGTTTAGGCGAATCTAAATTTATGGCTCCTCATTATTATCTAACTGTAGAGTTGGATATGGATCATGCAATGGCAGCTAGAAAAGCCATTAATTCTGCGCCAGATGTAAAGGTGTCTTTTAATGATATGATAGTGAAAGCTTGTGCAATGGCATTGCGTAAGCATCCAAAAGTAAATTCGCATTGGACAGATACTTCTACGTTATTAGCAAAACACATTCATATAGGAGTTGCAGTTGCTGTTGATGATGGTTTGTTGGTTCCTGTATTAAAGTTTGCAGATCAAATGACATTTAATCAAATTGGGACTACTGTAAAAGAATTGGCTGGAAAGGCTAGAAATAAAAAATTATCACCAGAAGAAATGGATGGAAGTACCTTTACAGTTTCTAACCTTGGAATGTTTGGGATAAAGGAGTTTACTTCTATAATAAATCAACCAAATTCTGCAATTCTTTCGGTAGGTGCTATTGTGGAGAAACCTGTTGTTAAAAACGGTCAGCTTGCAGTTGGTAATACAATGATATTAACTTTGGCTTGTGATCATCGTACTGTTGATGGAGCAACTGGAGCAGCCTTTTTACAAACCCTTAGAGCTTATATTGAAAGCCCTGTGACGATGTTTGTATAAGATGAAGAAAGTAATTATCACAGGAACAAGTAGAGGAATTGGATATGAAATGGTACAGTTATTCGTTGATGCTGGCTATCAAGTTTTAGCCTTATCTAGAAACCCTGTGCCTATCTCAAGTATTCAATTAGATGGTTGTACAATTTTTCCTTTTGATATTACAGATTCAAAAGATATTGATAAGATCTCTAATTTTGTAAAGAAAAATTGGAAGCAAGTTGATGTTTTAATTAATAATTCAGGGACATTAATTAATAAGTCTTTTAAGGAGACTACTCCTTCAGAATTTAAAGGAATTTACGATGTTAATGTGTTTGGCGCTGCAGCATTAACACAAGCGATGCTTCCATTTATGAAAAAAGATGGACACGTAGTTAACATTAGTAGTATGGGAGGTATACAAGGGAGTGTAAAGTTTCCTGGATTAAGTGCCTATAGTAGTAGTAAAGGCGCTTTGATTACCTTAACCGAATTGCTAGCCGAAGAGTATAAAGAAACGGGGCCTTCCTTTAATGTATTGGCCCTTGGAGCAGTTCAAACCCAAATGCTTGAAGAAGCATTTCCAGGTTTTAAGGCAAATACTGCAGCAGAAGAAATGGCTCAATATATAATGGATTTTTCACTTACAGGAAACAAAATGTATAACGGAAAAGTGTTGCAAGTTTCCAATTCTACACCATAAATATTTAATGCAAGAAACACTTGAAAAATATATTCCACAAGCTTCAGTAGTTCCTGTTTTTCAATTGATAAAAAAATATAATTTACACCTTAAAATTGTAAATGAACGAGTAACCCGTCATGGAGATTATCGTAAAACGGCAAACGGGCAACATCTTATAACCGTTAATGCTAGTTTAAATACCTATCGCTTTTTAATCACTTTAATTCATGAAATTGCACATTTAATCGCGTTTTCTGAATTTGGAAGATTGATTAAACCTCATGGAAAAGAGTGGAAATTTACCTTTCAAAGGTTAATGCTTCCTTTTTTACGCCCAGAGATTTTTCCATTGCAATTATTGCCTTTATTGGCATTACATTTTAAAAACCCTAAAGCAAGTAGCGATACAGATGCTAAGTTATCTTTAGCATTAAAACAATTTGATCCCGACAATGATAAAAATTATATCTTTGAAATACCTTTGGGTGGTGAGTTTAGGTTATATAATGGTAAAATATTTAAACGCGGCAA
>CAJXYJ010000158.1 GCA_913063255.1 uncultured Flavobacteriales bacterium
AAGAGTAAATTATAGAGCTTGACCCAAACCCTCACAAAAATATCATTATTTTTAGGATTAGCATTACTAATTATTTCATGTGATGCTGTAAAAAACGTTCCTGAGGGAGATTATCTTCTTACCAAAAACAATATTACGATCGATAGCTTAGAAAATAAAGATTCGAAAGTTAGAAGTTTATTATACCAACAACCTAATAAAAGCCTTTTAACCATTCCTTTTAGCCTTCATATTTACAACCTAGCGGATTCAAAACCAGATTCTACATTCCAAAATTGGTTACATATAAAACCTAATCGAGAAAAAAGAATGATAAACTTCTATTCTAAAAAACAAGTGGATAAAATAGA
The DNA here is from genome assembly GCA_913063255.1 of uncultured Flavobacteriales bacterium. Taxonomy (GTDB): domain Bacteria; phylum Bacteroidota; class Bacteroidia; order Flavobacteriales; family Flavobacteriaceae; genus Marifrigoribacter. The sequence goes on from CAJXYJ010000158.1 coordinate 351, forward strand.
AGAAAGCTATATTGGTTTTAATCGTTGGATTCAAAATGTTGGTAATGCTCCAGTTATTGTTGAAAAACAAAAGTTAATAAAATCTTTAGATCGTTTGGAACGATATTATGCAAGTTTTGGATGGTTTAATACTCAGGCAGATTTCAAAATTGATTCCTTAGAAAACAAAAGAGCAACTATTACTTACAATATAAAAAGATCAAAACCCTATATAATAGGATCTATAGGCGAAAATATTAGCTCTAATGTTGTAGATTCTCTTTACCAACAATCCAAACCCAATTCCTTTATTAAGGAAGGGAAGCAATATGCAGCAAACGATTTTAATAATGAACGAGATAGGCTAACCTTTCAATTTAGAAATTCAGGTTTATTTCACTTTGACCAAAGTTATATAGAGTTTGAAGCAGATACTGTAAAAACAGGACATAAGGCAAATATTATATATCAAATTTCCGATAGAAAATTTAAAGTTGGTGATAGCACTCATACCGAAGCTTTTAAAATCCATTACATCTCTGAAGTTAGAATAATCACAGATTTCAGCTTTAAAAACAGCGATAAAGCTTTAAAAGATTCTGTTGTTTACAATGGTTATAAACTCTACAGTTACGATCATTTAAAGTTTAAACCTAAAGCGATAACAGATGCAATTGCAATAACTCCCAATGGATTATTTAAAGACACAGAGCGCACTTTAACTTATAGACAAGTAAACGATTTAAAAATCTTTAAATACCCAAAAATAACCTACCAAGATGACCCTAAAGACAGTACAGGAACTGGGCTTATTGCAACGGTTTTACTTACACCAAGAAAAAAATATGCAACAGGGATAGACTTTGACGCATATACCTCAACCATCCAACAATTTGGTATTGGTTTTAGCGCAAATTTTCTAATAAGAAACGTATTTAGAAGAGCAGAGATTTTAGAAATTTCAGGTAAAGGGAGTGTTGGTTCTTCTAAAGATGCTGCAATTAATGAAAATTTCTTTAACAATTCAGATATTGGAGCAGATATGAAACTCTCATTTCCAAGAATACTTTTCCCTATTAAAACAGAAAAGTTTATTCCTAAATACATGTCTCCTTATACTTCTGCATCTATAGGTTTTAATGTTCAAAATAATATTGGTTTAGACCGCGAATTCGTCAATCTTATTTATAATTATTCATGGAAGCCTAAAAAAGCCCGTATCAATCAAGTTGATTTATTAAACATACAATTTGTAAGAAATTTAAATCCTGAAAATTATTTTAATGTATACGAAAGCTCATACGACCAACTTAATAATATCGCTTTAGATTCAAATTGGGATTTTTACAATCCTGATGAAGATCCATTAAAATTAAGAATTCCAGACGAAACAGATGATTTTATTGAAGAAGTATTAATCGGTGATGATAATTTAGGATTAAGTCCAGAAGAAGAACAAGAAGTTTTAGAAATTGCAGAACGGCAAGAAAGACTTACAGAAAACAATTTCATTATAGCATCAAATTACACTTGGACAAGAGACACAAGGGAAAACATTAGAGATAATGGTTTTTACAGATTACGATGGAAAGTGGAATCTGCAGGATTAATACTTAATGAATTAGCTAAGGCATCAGACTTTAAAAAGGATACTCTTGGGAATTATCTAATTGGAGATGTTGCCTACTCTCAATTTGTAAAATTAGAAGTAGAATATATTAAACACTGGGATTTAACACATGAAAATGTCTTGGCATTTAGATCTTTTGTAGGTTGGGCAATACCTTATGGAAATAGTAATAACATTCCTTTTACTAGAAGTTATTTTGCAGGAGGTTCTAACGACAATAGAGGGTGGAAAGCTTATGATTTAGGGCCAGGTAGTAGTGGTGGCGTTTTAGACTATAATGAAGCCAATCTAAAAATAGCATTAAATCTAGAACATCGTTTCGATTTATTTGGCAGTTTTAAAGGAGCATTTTTTGTAGATGCAGGGAATATTTGGAATGCTTTAGATAATATTACCGATCCAGCTTACACCTTTACCAGTATAGAAGATTTAAAAGATATTGCAGTTTCTTCAGGTTTTGGTTTACGTTATGATTTTGGTTTCTTCATTTTCCGATTAGACATTGGGTTTAAAACATACGACCCTGCTTATCCTACGGGAGAAAGATGGTTTAAAGATTATAATTTTGGCCATGCTGTCTATAACATAGGTATTAACTATCCTTTTTAAACCATTAAATTTTATTATTTTTGTAACCTAATTTTTACAAACATGAGTCATAGTATTAAACCCGGTGTTGCAACTGGCACCGAAGTTCAAAAAATACATCAATACGCTAAAGAAAAAGGATTTGCATTACCTGCTGTAAATGTTACAGGATCCAGTAGTGTAAACGCTGTTTTAGAAACTGCAGCAGCATTAAATTCGCCAGTAATTATACAATTTTCTAATGGAGGAGCGCATTTTAATGCAGGAAAAGGTCTTTCTAACGAAAATCAAAAAGCTGCTATTGCAGGCGGTGTTACAGGTGCAAAACATGTTCATGAATTAGCTAAGATTTATGGAGCTACTGTAATTTTGCATACCGACCATTGTGCAAAAAAATTATTGCCTTGGATTGATGGATTATTAGACGCCGGTGAAAAGTACTTTAAAGAAACTGGGAAACCTCTTTATAGTTCACATATGATAGACTTATCTGAGGAACCTATCGAAGAAAATATTGAAATTTGTAAAGGATATTTAGAAAGAATGTCCAAAATGGGTATGACTCTAGAAATAGAGCTAGGAATTACAGGAGGAGAAGAAGATGGTGTAGACAATAGCGATGTAGATTCTTCTAAACTATATACGCAACCCGAAGAAGTTGCTTATGCTTATGAAGAGTTAAAGAAAGTAAGTGATCAATTTACTATTGCTGCAGCATTCGGAAATGTGCACGGAGTTTATAAACCTGGAAATGTAGAATTAACTCCAATAATTCTAAAAAATTCTCAAGAATATATTCAGAATAAATACAATACAGAAGCAAACCCAATTGATTTTGTATTTCATGGCGGAAGTGGTTCTACCCTAAGTGAAATTAGAGAAGCAATAGGATATGGTGTTGTTAAAATGAATATCGACACCGATTTACAATTTGCCTATAGTGAAGGTGTTCGGGATTATATGAATACTAAAATAGAATACTTAAGAACTCAAATAGGAAATCCAGATGGTCCAGAAGTACCAAATAAAAAATATTACGATCCAAGAAAATGGTTGCGAGAAGGCGAATTAACTTTCAAGAAAAGGTTAGAACAAGCTTTTGAAGACCTAAACAATATAAATACATTATAACCAATACGCTTTTAGTTTAATTAATAAAACCTTACAATATGAGCTGGTTTAAAAGAACAAAAAAAGGAATTCAGACTCCTACAGAACTTAAAAAAGATGTCCCTAAAGGATTATGGTACAAATCACCAACTGGAAAAATAGTCGATACTGAAGAGTTAAGTAAGAATCACTATGTAAGCCCAGAAGATGGTTATCACGTTCGCATTGGGAGTAAAGAATATTTCGATATTTTATTTGATGATACCTTCAAAGAATTAAATCCTAACCTTATTTCTAAGGATCCTTTAAAATTTGTTGATAAGAAAAAATATGTAGACAGATTAAAAGATGCCAAAGAAAAAACTGGCCTTAAAGATGCTATCCGTACTGCCGTTGGAAAATCTATGGGAGAAGATGTAGTTATTGCTGCTCTTGACTTTAGTTTTATAGGCGGGTCTATGGGTAGTGTTGTAGGAGAAAAAATAGCTCGTGCTGCAGGATATGCATTAAACAAAAAATTACCTTTTATAATTATATCTAAAAGTGGTGGAGCTCGTATGATGGAAGCTGCACTTTCTTTAATGCAATTAGCAAAAACTTCTTCTAAATTAGCACAACTTGCTGATGCTAAAATTCCGTATATTTCATTATGTACAGATCCAACAACTGGAGGAACCACAGCATCTTTTGCAATGTTAGGGGATATAAATATTAGTGAACCTGGTGCTTTAATTGGCTTTGCAGGACCTAGAGTAGTTCGCGATACTACAGGAAAAGAATTGCCTGAAGGATTTCAAACTGCTGAATTTGTATTAGAACATGGTTTCTTAGACTTTATTACACATCGAAAAGATGTAAAGGAAAAAATAAACCTCTACTTAGATTTAATATTAAATCGACCTCTTAGAGGAAAAACAGCATGAAAAAAAAGCTACTCTTTCGAGTAGCTTTTTTAGTTTTTAAAAGAATCTAATATTAAAGGTAGATTAATATATCCTGTCCATTAATGGTGAGTATCGCTTCATTATCACAAGTACCATCACCAAAGTTTAATTCTGCAGTGAAACCTTGTTGCTCAAAGTCTACAATACCACTTTCAATATATGCACAAGATAGTCTTCGTACTAGTTTTTCTGAAACATTTCCAGATCTGTGGAATCCACTACTAAAAGTAGTATCCCAATTTCCTGTAACGTGATATACATTATCTGTCCAAGTGCCGCTAAAAACTCCTTCCACCCATTCAGAAATTCTTAATCCCACTCTTGTGGCTGTGATATCGGTATTCGGAAAACTCACTACTATGGTTTCATTAACCGTGGATTGTGGATTCCCATTTTGATTGGCAATTTCTCTAAAAATTACTCCTCCACCTTCAACACCATTATAATTATAATAATAATTTTCGAAAGTATAATTAATGGTTCGGGTTCCGCCAATAAAAGCACCATATTCTAATATGATTTTTCCAGAAACAATACTGCCATTGTTTAATTGACAAGAATCTCCAAAATCTATGGTAATAATACCTGTATTGCCATTTAAAATAATGGTGATGGTGGTACAGTCAGGAAATAATGAGGAGGAATTTGATCTGGATAATCCTTCATTTTCTTCAAAAGCTTGTTCCATAATATTAAGAGTGCCTTCTATAGCATTATCTGCTTTTGCTGCTCTAGTATTATCTACTTCAGAATAATTGGTTTCGGTGTCACTAGTTTCGTTATCTTCACAACTAGTTAAAAAAAATAAAAACATGGAACATAACATAATCACTTTGGGAGCGATGATTTTCATAATTAAAAGATTTAAAGTTAGGTAGTTCTATTCCAGATGAGTATAACGAGTTCATTTTATGATTTCGTATATCTTAAACAAAATTACCTAAGTATGACCCTAATATTTTAAAATGGTTTAACCTCTGACAGGTCTAGAAAATTTCAAAAGAAATACAGTAAAAAATAAAAGCATTAATACATACTCTATATTGCATAAAATCAATATCTTTGCCGCCTGATTATCATAGCGGTAATCTGTACATAAAAATCATTTAAAATAATATTGGCATGTATTTATCACCTGAAGAAAAAGGAAAAATTTTCAAAAAAC
>CAJXYJ010000159.1 GCA_913063255.1 uncultured Flavobacteriales bacterium
ATTTTATTCGATCAAATTCCGTTGGATAAAATGAGTGTTTCTATGACCATGAATGGTGCTGTCTTACCCATATTAGCTTTTTATATTGTAGCGGCAGAAGAACAAGGAATCTCTCCAGATTTACTATCTGGTACAATACAAAATGATATTCTTAAAGAATTTATGGTTCGGAATACTTATATCTATCCACCGAGTCCATCGATGAAAATTGTGAGCGACATCTTTGAATATTCTTCTAAGAATATGCCTAAATTCAATTCTATTTCTATATCTGGCTATCATATGCAAGAAGCTGGTGCCACTTGTGAAATTGAGTTGGCCTATACTTTAGCAGATGGCTTAGAATATATTAGAACTGGAATAGAAGCTGGAATGGATATTGACTCTTTCGCCCCAAGATTATCCTTCTTTTGGGCAATTGGAATGGACCATTTTACAGAGATTGCCAAATTAAGAGCTGCAAGAATGTTATGGGCAAAATTGGTTAAAAAGTTCAATCCCAAGAATCAAAAATCTTTAGCATTAAGAACACATTGCCAAACCAGTGGTTGGAGTTTAACCGAGCAGGATCCATTTAATAATGTTGCAAGAACCTGTATTGAAGCTTCGGCAGCAGCTTTTGGTGGCACACAATCTTTACACACCAATGCCTTAGATGAGGCCATTGCATTACCAACCGATTTTTCAGCTAGAATCGCAAGGAATACTCAAATTTATCTTCAAAATGAAACTCATATTACCAAAACGGTAGATCCTTGGGCTGGAAGTCATTTTGTTGAAAAACAAACGGAAGAAATAGCAAATAAAGCTTGGAAATTAATCCAAGAAGTAGAAGAATTAGGCGGAATGACTAAAGCCATTGAGGCAGGAATTCCTAAATTAAGAATTGAAGAAGCCGCCGCAAAGAAGCAGGCTAGAATAGATTCTGGACAAGATATAATCGTAGGTGTTAATAAATACAGATTAAAAAAAGAGGATGCCTTACAGATTTTAGATGTGGATAATCAAAAGGTTCGGCTTTCACAAATTGAACGATTAGATCGTATTAAATTGGAAAGAGATTCTCAAAAAGTAAAAGAAGCTTTATCAAAATTAACTCAAAGTGCTAAGACAGGTGAACAAAATTTATTAGATTTAGCTATTGAAGCTGCTCGAGAAAGAGCAACTCTAGGAGAAATTAGTGATGCTTTAGAAGAAGTATTTGGCAGACATAAAGCACAAATTAAATCGTTTAGTGGCGTGTATAGTAAAGAAATTAAGAAAGACCCATCCTTTAAAAAAGCAAGAGAACTTGCCAATAAATTCGCAGAATTAGAAGGAAGGCGTCCTCGTATTATGATTGCTAAAATGGGGCAAGATGGTCATGATCGTGGTGCAAAAGTGGTAGCTACGGGTTATGCAGATGTTGGTTTTGATGTGGATATTGGACCCTTATTTCAAACTCCAAAAGAAGCAACACAACAAGCAATTGAAAATGATGTACATATCTTAGGTATTTCCTCATTAGCCGCAGGGCATAAAACTTTGGTTCCAAAAGTAATTGAAGAACTTAAGAAATATGGTCGCGAAGATATTATGGTAATCGTAGGTGGTGTTATTCCACATCAAGATTACCAATTCTTGTTTGATGCTGGTGCAATTGCTGTATACGGTCCAGGTACCAGAATTAGTGATGCTGCTATAGATTTGCTAACTATTTTGATTGATTCCGTTGACTAAAAATAAAAAATACCTTTTAAAAACAGAAAGGCTTGGTTTACGAAATTGGTTGCCAAGTGACGAAGCTCCTTTTTCTGAAATGAGTCAAGATAAAGAGGTGATGAAATATTTTCCGAAACTTCTTAATAAAGAAGATTCGAAAAATTTTATTGCCAGAATGCAAAACAATTTTGAGACTTATGGTTTTTGTTATTTTGCAATGGATATATTAGAATCCGGAGAATTTATTGGTTTTACTGGTATTTTACATCAAAATTATAAAAGTAAATTCACCCCATGTGTGGATATTGGTTGGCGTTTAAAAAAGAGTGCTTGGGGAAATGGTTTTGCAACAGAAGCTGCAATGGCTTGTTTAGATTTTGCTTTTTCAGAATTAGAACTTAATGAAATATACTCCTTCGCTACGATAAATAATAAAGGTTCTGAAGCAGTAATGAAAAAAATTGGAATGAATTATATAGACACTTTCAATCATCCCAGTTTAATTAATAATAAGGATATAAAAAAGTGTATTGTTTATAAGATAAATAAAACTTAACAAATGGATTACAAGCAAAAAATGTTGCGAGATGACGCCCTAAAAGGAAAAACAATAGTGGTAACAGGTGGCGGAAGTGGATTAGGAAAAGCAATGACCACCTACTTTTTAGAATTAGGAGCCAATGTAGTTATCACATCAAGAAATATAGAGAAACTTCAAAAAGTAAAAACAGAATTAGAAGCTCAAACTGGAGGAAAAGTACTTCCTGTACAATGTGATGTTCGAAATTACGATGAAGTTGAAGCGATGGTAAAAGCATCAAATGATGCATTTGGCAGTGTCGATGTTTTACTAAATAATGCAGCAGGTAATTTTATATCTCCAACAGAACGTCTTTCGGCTAATGCCTTTGACACCATCATTGATATAGTTTTAAAAGGAACAAAAAACTGTACCCTAGCATTTGGTAAACATTGGATTGCTGAAAAAGAAACAAATAAAGTGGTATTAAATATTGTAACAACCTATGCTTGGACTGGATCTGCCTATGTAGTTCCAAGTGCTACAGCCAAAGCAGGAGTTCTAGTAATGACACGTTCTTTAGCGGTTGAGTGGGCCAAATACGGAATGCGTTTTAATGCAATAGCACCAGGTCCTTTTCCTACAAAAGGAGCTTGGGATCGTTTATTACCGGGTGAATTAAAAGAAAAGTTCGATTTATCTAAAAAAGTACCTCTAAAAAGAGTTGGAGAACATCAAGAGTTAGCAAATTTAGCAGCTTATTTAGTTTCCGATTTTTCAGCATATGTCAATGGTGAAGTTATTACTATTGATGGTGGTGAATGGCTTAAAGGTGCAGGACAGATGAATTTATTAGAGGAAGTTCCTGAAGAAATGTGGGATATGTTAGAAATGATGATTCGTTCAAAAAAAATTAAATAGTCCTATTTAATTTTGAAAAAAACACTACTCCTATTCTTATTTCTAATACCATTAATCCTTTTTGGGCAAGAGGATACAGACGCTAAAACACTTGATGCAAATAAAGGTAGTTCATATATTACTTTTAGTGTTAGTCCATTTCTTCTTGTAGTAAGTCCTCGATGGAATTTTGGATATATAAAAAGTATAGATGAAAAAATTAAACTAGGTGTTACTGTGGGAATAGGATCAAGCAGAATAGTATTCGATAATTATGATGCCAGCTTCTCCAATTATTTTATTTGGGAAATTCGACCAGAAGTATATATAATTCACAACCCAAAAAGTAAAGTTTCCATCTATAATTCTGTAGAATTATTCTACATCAATGAAAATGCTGTAGTTAAAAATAGTTATTATATAACCGAAAATGATTTCAATGTTTATTTTAAACAAGCGGATTATAATCGTCAAAAGTATGGGGCTGTAGCCAATTTTGGAGTTTTCGTTCCATTTTCTAGTTATTTTGGAATGAATTTTTATGCAGGACTTGGTATAAAATGGCGTCAAAATACTTATACCAATTTAGTTCAAGCAGAGCCTTACCCAAATGATTATGATGACTTTTTATGGAGATCTTATTATAGAAAAGAAGGACTAAAGATCGGATTCCAGCCCAATTTTGGGGTTAATTTAAATTTAATAATTCAGTAAGTTTCTTTTTAAAAATAATTTTTGGTTAGTTTCTTCTATTCAAAACACCCCATTGAGTTTATGCTTATACCTTTAAGAACATACAAGAAGTACTAAATTTAATTGTTGATTACCTGTTAACAAAAATCGTTTCTAATCCACGTAAATAATTGTATTTTTAACTCATAATTTTGTTAGTAATTTATGGGAAAAATAATCGCTATAGCGAACCAAAAAGGAGGAGTTGGAAAAACAACCACTTCTATAAATCTTGCTGCTTCTTTAGGAGTTTTAGAAAAGAAAGTATTATTGATAGATGCAGATCCACAAGCTAATGCTTCTTCTGGATTAGGGGTTGATGTTGATACTGTTGAAAATGGAACCTATAGGCTTTTAGAACATGCCATAGAAGCAAAAGATGCTATAATACCTACTAATTCTCCAAATGTAGACATCATTCCTTCCCATATAGATCTGGTAGCTATAGAAATAGAATTAGTGAATCTTGAAGATAGAGAATATATGCTTAAAAAAGCTATTGCACCTATTTTAGACGATTACGATTATATAATTATAGATTGTGCCCCATCATTAGGCTTGTTAACTTTAAACGCACTTACCTCTGCAGATTCTGTTATTATTCCAATCCAATGTGAATATTTTGCATTAGAGGGGCTAGGAAAACTATTAAATACGGTAAAAAGTATTCAAAAAATACATAACCCAGATTTAGATATTGAAGGTCTTTTATTAACGATGTACGACTCTAGACTTCGCCTTTCCAATCAAGTTGTGGAAGAAGTAAAAAAGCACTTCGATAAGATGGTGTTTAAAACAATCATTCAGCGTAATGTGCGTTTAGGAGAAGCGCCCAGTTTTGGAGAAAGCATTATAAGTTATGATGCAGGAAGTAAAGGTGCAAATAACTATTTAAGTATGGCTCAAGAGTTAATTGAGAAAAACACACCAAAATAAATGGCAAAAGCAACTAAAAAACAAGCTTTAGGTCGTGGGTTATCAGCCTTATTAAAAGATCCTGATAACGATATAAAATCGGCATCCGATAAAAATGCGGATAAGGTTGTTGGCAGTATTGTAGAGTTAGAGTTGGAGAGTATAGAGATGAACCCTTTTCAACCTCGTTCTAGTTTTAACGAAGATAGCTTAAGAGAGTTAGCTTCTTCAATTAAGGAACTAGGGGTTATACAACCCATTACAGTTAGAAAGTTAGGATTTAATAAATTTCAATTAGTAAGTGGTGAGCGTAGATATCGTGCTTCAAAATTAATTGGATTAAAAAAAATACCTTCCTTTATTCGAATTGCCAACGACCAAGAATCTTTGGAGATGGCATTGGTTGAAAATATTCAAAGGCAAGATTTAGATCCTATTGAGATTGCATTATCCTACCAACGCCTAATTGAAGAAATAGAAGTTACCCAAGAAGAATTAAGTGATAGAGTTGGAAAAAACCGATCAACTATTGCAAATTATTTGCGTTTATTAAAATTAGATCCAATAATCCAAACGGGAATGCGTGATGGTTTTATTAGTATGGGACATGGACGCGCATTGATCAACATAGATAACTTTGGTAATCAATTAGATATTTACGAAAAAGTAATTACAGAGAATCTTTCTGTTCGAGAAACAGAAGCATTAGTAAGGCAAGTTAAATCTCCTATTGAAAAAAAGAAAGCCACTAAGAAAAGCGAACTTCCCTCCTACTTTAATACCGCAAAAAAAGAACTTTCAGGACTACTAGATAGTGGAGTTTCTATAAAATTAAACGATAGTGGAAAAGGTCAGATAAATGTTTCATTTAAAAACAAAAAAGATTTTCTTCGCATCTTGAATATTTTAAAAAGTGAAAA
>CAJXYJ010000160.1 GCA_913063255.1 uncultured Flavobacteriales bacterium
AAAGTACTTCCGGATAAGGTGTATCCAAAATGAGGGGCATGAAAATGACGCTCATGTCCAACTCCTGGAGCAAAAGTACATTTAAGGACTCTAAGGGTTTTATTTTCTTCTACAAGATCACAAACTGTTTTTCCTTTCCAGCCCGCATTTAGCGGATCGGGGAGGTCTGTACTAGATTTACAGGATAATAGAATGCTTGTAATGAATAAGATTTTAGAAATGGTATATAGTTTCATTTCAGAAGTTATTTATCTTTAAGAAAAACTTCTCCAATTAATGCTAATTCTTCATCGGTTAATTTAGAGGTTTTTTTAAGTACATTTTTAAAGTCTTCCACTTCTTTTTTGGAAGATGGAGAGCCCATATTCTTTCCTCTTTCCCCAAAAGAGTTACCTATTAATCCTCTATTTTTATCAAAAATCAACCAAAAGGGAAGTCCAGCTTTCTTACCCATATATTTATCAAGTAATAAATGGGCTCCTGGGGTATCTAAATGTCTATTGTCTTTAGATTCTTTTACAGTAAGGTTTATGGTAATGTAATTAGCATCCATTAAACTTTTTACTATTTCATTATTTAAGTTTTTTTCTAGAACTTCACACCATTTACACCAAGAAGCTTTAAAAATGATCAATACATTTTTGTCTTCTAGTTTTGCTTGTTCATAGACTTCGTCTAAAATAATAGAGGTAGTCTTTTGTGCTTGTATATTAGCTATAAACAAAAATAATATAGGAAGGAGTAATTTTAACTTCATTTGATTTATTAAATATCTATTCTGAAGGTACTACGCTCTTTATGTTGTATTGGACTATATGCTTTCCAAAGTTGCTGTACCGCAACATTTTCTTCAAGTTCAGGATTGGTTTCGGTTTGTACAATTCCTTTTTGCTCAAAAATGGCTCTCATTTCTTCAAAAATTAATGCAGTAACTCCTTTTCCTTGGTATTCAGGATCAATTCCTATTAAGTAAAAAGCAGCGGTGTCATTTTTCTTTTGTGCCTGTAATAAATGGTACCATCCAAACGGAAATAAAGAACCGTTTGCTTTTTTAAGTGCTTTTGAAAAGGAAGGCATTACAATAGAAAAACCAATTAGTTTTTTGTTTTTATCCAAAATACAGGTGATATATTCTGGATTGATAAAATTGAAGTATTTTTCTTTATAATGATCAATTTGGTATTGTTGTATAGGAACGAATGTTTGAAGGGAATTATAAGTTTTATTTAATAATCCAAACATATCATTTACAAAAGGTATAATTTCTTTTTTATTGGTGAAACGTAAAACTTCTAATGAATATCTTTTTTTAATAAGTCCAGCGAATTTTTGAACTTTTTCGGTAACTTCAGTAGGATTGTGTAATCGATATTCTACCCAGGTAGCTTGTTTACTGAAGCCTAATGTTTTTAAATGCTCTGCATAATAAGGATAATGATACCAGGTAATCATAGTATTCATTTCTTCAAACCCTTTGGTTAAAATACCAGCTTTTTCCATATTTGAAAAGCCAACTGGACCTTCAGCATATTCCAAATTATGAGCTTTGCCAATTTCGTATGCCTTATTTAGTAAGGCTTTGGTAACGGCAATATCATCGATCATATCTAGCCATCCAAACCTAACTTTTTTCTTGTTGAGTTCTTTTATTTCAATATGGTTGATAATCACTGCAATTCGCCCAACCACATTTCCATCTTTATAGGCTAAAAAATAAGAAGCCTCTGCATTTTTAAATACTGGGTTTTTCGAAACATCCATGGTTTCCAATTCATCATTGGTAAGTGGAGGAACCCAATATTTACAATCCTTGTATAGCGTAAAAGGGAATTTTACAAATTGCTTCAATCCCTTTTTTGTAGTAATTTCTTTTAATTCAATCATATATTTTTAACTAAATGCCGTCACCTTCATTTTCTTCACTTTGCTCTTCAAAATCAACACCATCTTTTCGTTTTTTCTTTTTTTCTTTTTTTGTACCCTTTTCTTCTTTCTTCTTATCTCTTCCAGCTTTTCCTTTGTCTTCAATAAACTCATCCTGTTTATGTAAATCTAATCGATAGGAAATACCAATTCTTCCATATAATCGGGAAGGGGTGTCCTTGAAATTTACTAAAATAGATCCGTCTATTTGAAAGTCTTTATTAATTAAATAAGCTGCTCCACCCCTTATGAGTTGATCGGCATAAAAATCACTTTTAATTCCTTGGTTTTCTAAAAATGCAGACCAATTAGGTGTAAAGGTATGAGTTAAAGTTAGGATGTAAGAGTAGGAAGGGATATCTTCTGTAATTCGTTCTCCAATAAAGTTTGTTACAAATACCCAGCTTCCCCAATTGTTTTGTGTCGCAATTGCAACCGTTGGACTAATAGAGCTTTCGGTTCCTGGGGTTAGTGTATTATCTGAAGTATCAAAATTTGCGCCTGCATAAATAGAAATTGCTGGAATTAGATCCTTCCAACGAAAACTATTATTTGCTTTCCAACTATATAAATTAGGTTTTTCTAATTCTTTTTTTCGATAAGGGTCGTAAAACAAATACTTTGCTCCAATCGTATTAGAAGTGAAATTGCTAATTTTATCTGTACTAGCGTTATTTAAATATGTGTTTGAGTTTGATTGATAGGCTCCTATAAAACTAATTTCTAACTCCTCTTTCCAAACTCCATATCTAATATTGTAATCAATAATAAAAGCATCGGTTTTGGTATTATTTAATTCGTGCTCTTCCTTGCCTAATCCAAATCCTCCTTCAAATTGAATTACATTTTTCCCTACTGAAAATGCACCTTGGGAAAAACCAGGTCTATTAGAATTTATGGTTTCTGTGTATTGAGCTGAAGCATTAAAAAAACTGAATAATAATAAAAAAAGGAAGCAACTTATTTTGGAGTTCATAGAATATTCGGTTTGGTTCAAAGATATAGTTTTATCATTTATTTAGTAATAATTTTTATTCTTTTATAAAGGCATTGTTTACTTTTGAAAAAGATTAAAAATTAACTATGACTTTTTTAAAAACGTTATTAATTATACTTCTGGTATACTATGGCGTAAAGATAATACTCAAATTTGCGAAGCCTTATATCATGCGCTATATCGCTAAAAAAGCAAATGAAAGATTTGGACAAGCTTTTGGGAAAGACCCTTCACAATCCAATACTACAAACCAACAAGAGGGCGAGACTATTTTAGATAATTCGCAGACAAAAACAAAAACCTCTAAATCTACCGTTGGGGAATATGTCGATTTTGAAGAAATAGATTAATTTTTTTAATATATCTGTTCCTATTTATTTTGATAAAATCCAGCATTTTTTCATAAATTCCCCAAGTCTTATTTTAACAATAAATATGCAATATTTTAAAAAGATTCTTCCGCATCTTGTAGTTTTACTTTTATTTGTAATTGCAAGTCTTGCTTATTTTAGCCCTGTTCTTCAGGGAAAAAAAATATTCCAAAGCGATATCGTTCAATATTCTGGAATGGCAAAGCAACAAAATGATTTTAAAAAGACAACAGGTGAAGAAACCTATTGGACAAATGCAGCTTTTGGAGGGATGCCGACTTATCAACTAGGTGCAAAATACCCGCATAATTATATTAAAAAATTAGATTTAACGCTTCGATTTTTACCAAGACCTGCCGATTATCTGTTTCTTTATTTTTTAGGAATTTATATCCTATTTTTAATTTTAAAAATAGATTATAAGTTGGCATTTGTTGGAGCATTGGCCTTTGGGTTTTCTACTTACCTCATTATAATATTAGGAGTAGGTCATAATGCCAAAGCACATGCTATTGCTTATATGCCATTGGTAATTAGTGGAGTTTTATTGACTTTTCAGCGCAAGTATTTCTACGGATTTTTACTTACAGCAGTAGCTATGGCTTTAGAATTAGTTTCCAATCACTTTCAAATGACATATTATTTGTTATTGCTTGTAATAATTATTGGAATTGTTTATTTAATAGAAGCCATTAAAAATAAAACTTTACCAGAGTATTTTAAGGCTATTGCAATTATGGTTGGTGGAGTTCTCTTAGCAATTGGGATGAATGCTACCAATATCTTGGCGACTAAAGAATATGCAGATACTTCTACACGAGGAAAAAGTGAATTAACCATTCATCCAGATGGATCTGCTAAAAGCGCAGGAAGCAGTGGACTTAGTTATGATTATATCACAGAATATAGTTATGGTAAATTAGAGAGTTTCAATCTTTTTATTCCTAGATTTATGGGAGGAGGTTCTGCAGAACCATTTCCTAAGGATCCTGAGACCTTGGATGTTCTTTTAAAAATGGGAGCATCACCACAAGATGCCAATCAAATACTCAATCAAATTCCTATGTATTGGGGAGACCAAACCTATGTTGGAGCCCCAGCCTATGTTGGAGCAGTTATTATCTTCTTGGTAATACTAGCCTTATTTTTAATAAAGGGAAAATTAAAATGGTGGATTACCGCAGGATTTTTATTGAGCTTGTTTTTATCTTGGGGAAAAAACCTTAACTTTTTAACGGAGTTCTTTATCGACTATGTGCCACTTTATAATAAATTTAGAGCAGTTTCCTCTATTCAAGTGCTTATAGAATTAGTAGTACCAATTTTGGCGATTGTTGGTTTACATCATTATTTTTATAAAACAGAAGATAAAGAAGAAAGGCAAAAAGCCCTTATAACCGCTACTGGAATAACTGGAGGGATTACTTTATTATTTATTCTGTTTAAGAGTTCCTTATTTAACTTTGAAAGTCCGATTGATCCTTTAATTATTGAAGCCTATGGAGTAACCGTTATGGATGCTATTAGAGAAGATCGAATGACATTATTAACAAATGATGCCATTCGATCTTTAGTATTGATTATGGCAACAGCTGGTACACTTTGGTTTTTTATAAAGAATAAGCTAAAAGGTAATACTGCTATTACACTTTTAGCTATTATCATTTTAATTGATTTAATTGGAGTAGATAGACGTTATGTGAATAATGATGATTTTGTACAAGCAAGAAGAGTGGAGAGACCCTTTCAAGAAAATTTTGCGGATAAAGAAATATTGAAGGATGATGGGTATTTTAGGGTATATGATGCTACGGTTGGAAATCCTTTTGCAAGCGGACGAGCAAGTTACTTTCACAATGCTTTAGGAGGTTATCATGCAGCAAAAACAGGTAGAATCCAAGATTTAGAAGACTTCTATATCAGCAAAGGAGACATTGGAATCTTAAATATGATGAATGTTCGTTATATTGCTGTTGCTGGTAAAAACGGTACTCCAGTGGCGCAGCGTAATCCTTATGCTAACGGCCCAGTTTGGTTAGTAGAAAATGTTATACTTGCTAATAATGCTAATGAAGAAATTCAATTTTTAGACAGTTTAAATACTAAGAAAACGGCAATAATACATAATGAGTTTTCCAATTTACTTCCAACTGCAGCGATACAGAGAGATACTATTGCAAGTCTTCAGTTGGTAAGTAATGCACCAAACCATTTGGTCTATGAATCTATTACAGATACACCACAATTGGCAATTTTTTCTGAAGTTTATTATCCAAAAGGATGGAATGCTTATATAGACGATCAACCAGCTGAATATTTTAGAGCGAATTATGTATTAAGAGC